>JBFIJP010000308.1:0-5056 GCA_041600695.1 Thermoplasmatota archaeon
CGCTTTGCCTTGATGGCTGCCTGCTGCACGCTCTTGATGCTGGTGGCGCCAGCTTCCGCCGGTCCGGTTGAGGCCGGCTTCTACAACGACGAGGACCGCCTGCGCTCGGGCTTCCAAGCCGACGCCCGCACCTTCGGCTGCCACTCCCATGTCCACGCCGAGTGGTTCGACAACGACGAGGACTACCTGCCAGACACCGTCCCGCCTGGTGGCCCGCCGCCGCGTTACGACTACTACTTCCTGGTCTGCTAGGCAACAGGAGGAGCCCCTCAACGGTTTTCCGGGCCACCCGGCATCGCCGCGCCATGGACCCCCGCGCCCCCGTGGCCTTGACTCTCCTAGTCCTCGCCGGCCTCGCCGGCTGCCTCGGAAGCGACACCCCCGTCGACGACGCGCCGATGCTGGACGAGCGCGGCTTCGAGGTGCCCCAACTGCTGTGCCACCGGCTACTGGATTCGGGCCAGGCATCCATGCACGCCGCGGCCCCAGAAGGGCTGCGCTGCAACTTCGAGATGACCCCCGACGAGGGGCGCCAGGGCAACGAGGTGACCATTGCCGTCAACCCCACCGATCCCCAGAACGTGGTGGGCGGCGCCAAGGACTACTACCCCGCCGACGCTGGCGAGTGCGTCTGGGACGGCGTGTACGTCACCCACGACGGCGCCCGCTCCGAGTACCAGGATCGCTCCTTTGATGGCAGCCCCTGGCGCCTTCGCGCCGGTGACGTGTCCGGCTTCGAACCCAACTACGCCAGCCAGTTCTGGTGCACCACGGACCCCGTGGCCTACTTCGACGTCAACGGCAACCTGTACTACCTGCTGATGGCGTACCAGGCGGACCCCATCACCGGCAGCAAGACCTGCGAAAACGAGTGCCCCGACACGCCCCTGGGCGGCGGTGCCCTCAACGACTGGGCGTTCAACCGCGCCGTTCAGATCATCGCAGTCAGCGACGACGGCGGCGACTCCTTCCACACCTTCACTCCCGTTCTGGAGGGGTCCTACCCGGTCAACTTCCACGACAAGGGCTGGATCGCCGCCAGCGCCGACGGCACCATCCACGTCATGTGGCTCGCTTTCTTTGTCCCGGGCAACCAGTACTGCCGCTCCACCGACGGCGGGCAGACCTACGTGTGCAAGGAGGTCGTGGCGGTCCAGTTCCTGGAAGCCGGCCAAGGCAGCTTCCTGGAGGTCGGCCCCGGCGACGAGGTGTACGCCTCCTGGTTCCGGGACGGCATCCGCCTCACGCGCAGCTTCGACGGCGGGGACACGTGGGACGAGAACCGCGTCGTCGTGGACGCCGACATTGCCAGCATGCCAGGCCTCAGCACCCGCGACCGCCGATCGGTGGCCCCCATGATGGCTACCGATCGCAACCCGGACAGCCCCTTCGCCGGCGCCATCTACTTCACCTGGCAAGACGAGCGGGACGGCGGCAGCAGCATCTGGTTCGCGGCCTCGCACGACGACGGCGAGACCTTCTCGGAGCCCATGCGAATCAGTGAGCCCTGGGGCAAGGGAACCCACTTCGAGGTCTTCCCCTCCGTCAGCGTCAGTCCCGGCGGCGTCATCGATGTCTCCTGGATGGATACCGAGGGCGCCCGTCTCGTGGATTGCCCCGCCGCTCCGGCCAACACCGAGGCGCACTGCGAGGGACAGTACCATACTTTCGAGCAGAAGTACGCCTACAGCCTGGATGGAGGCAAGACATGGAGCACCGAGTTCAACGTCCGCGACGCCGGCGACGGCGGCTGGGACCCGGCCCTGAGCCACCACCAGAACGGCGTCGTGTTCATCGGTGACTACAACGACATCGACAGCTCCTGGCAGGCCGCCCACCCCGTGTGGCCCGACACTCGCAGCGGCGACGTCGTGGATGTCTACACGGCAACGATTCAGAGGCCGATGTTCGCCGAGGGCTGGACGGACGAAGCACGGGCCGTGGCTGAGAATTTCATTCGAAGCCACCCCGTGTGAGGACGAACAACCCTCGGCGGGACCGCGGCCCGCAAGGGCCGTGCGAGGCCGCCTACCTAACCCGCCCACCCATCACAACCGTCCGCACGGTCTGCCTCCCGGGTTCATAGACCCAATAGTCCAGCCCAGGCACATCGTGAACGAGGAGGTCGGCGCGTTTGCCCACCTCGATGGAAGGCTGCGGGGGTTGTTGTCGAATGCAAGGGCACGGGGGCCAGCAGGTGAAACCCCGGACAGCAAGACCCCAGCGGCAGGGTTCCCGACAGGGCATTAAGCCCAAGACGACCCTACCAGCGTGTGTCCACTGCGACCAACGATCGTGGGGAGCAAGACAGCGTTGCGCCCGACGGACTAGACCCCTTCGAGATGGCGCGGGACGCTCTTGTTGAAGGTGCGACCGCCCCCGCCGAACTGCAAGCCTTCCACACGAACCCGGCAATGGAGCCCCCCGGGACCTACCGGCTCTGGCGGAGACTGCGTGTCAGGGACGGCTTCGAATGGAACGACGTATGCACAGCCGCAGGGCTGGCGGGTGCCTTGGACAGATTGGCTGCTGGAAGCCATTGCCTGCAAGACTACGAAATAGCAGCCGAAGCCTGGGACTGCGCCCTTGATCATTTCGAACAAGATAATCATCCGGACATTTCGTTGTCATGGATCTTCGGCAGCGTCGGCGATTCACACATGTGTGTTTATGAGAACGGCGGCGACATAGGAAGGTTAGATGATGCAATACGGTCATACAGGGGCGCGCTCGAGGAGGCCAGGCCAGGTCGCGGCCTACAGAAAATCGCATGCAATAATCTGGCCATCAGTCTGATTTATCGCTTCTATGAAAAAGGGGCGGCCGCCGACGCCAACCATGCCATTCATTATTTCAGGCAGGTCGTCAACCTGACCGGGCCGGACGACGACGATCGAGCCGGACGATTGACCAACCTTGGCAATGCCCTGAATTCCAGGTTCTTCCACCTCGGGGTGGTTGAGGATCTTCACGAGTCCATTGGCGCCTTAGAAGCCGCCGTGGAAGCGGGGGGTGCGACTGCACCCAATCATGCAATCATGCTGGGCAACCTGGGGAGCGGAATCCATAGACGCTACCAGGTTGATGGTGCCGCCACGGACTTGGAGCGAGCCTTGGAATTTCTGCGAGCGGCTACCAAAGCCATGCCCCCGAGCCATTTCGATCGGCCCCGAATCCTAGAAAATTATGCCAATGTTTTGCGCGACCGCTACGACCTTCGTGGTGACATCGAGGACCTGAATGCGGCGATCGAACTGCTTCGCGAAGGCCTGAGCCTCCTGGCGGACCACGCCCAGGCCAAAGCCGGCATCCTCAACGATCTGGGGACGAGCTTGGTGACCCGTTTTGCTCATACCGGGACCCGGGCCTGTCTCGACGCCGGAATCGAGCACCTACAGGCTTCCCTCGAGCGCTCTCCCCCGGACAGCGCCGAGTTGCCCGCTAGGCTGAACAATCTGGGGCTTGCGTTGAAGGCGCGCCACGTCGCTACGCAAAAGGAAGAAGCCCTGGACGCTGCGATCGAGCACCTCAAGGCGGCCGTGGCGGGCACACCGCGCACCGATACGTTTTACGCGGGGTACCTCAACAACCTCGGAAACTCACTGGTCGCTCGATTCAAACAAAAAGGGAAACCGGAGGATCTTGCTGCGGGAGTGCGACAGCTTAGGGCCGCTGTCGGCCGCACCCCGCATGACAGCCCGGAGCGCTCCGGGCGTATCAACAACTTGGGCGGCGCCCTGGAGGATCGCTTCCGGGCGTTTGGCCGACGAAGCGACCTGGATGGGGCGATTGCGTGCTATCGGAGAGCGCTGGGGACAGCGGTCCGGGTCAGCGACCGCCCTTCGGTGCAATACAACCTGGCATGCGCGCTTGATTTGCGGGGTGAACGGTTCGGAGCGCAAGCAGACTGGGCCGATGCCAAACGTCACGCGGAGGCCGCTCTGTCCGTAGCCGAAGAAGTACGCCCGCGGCAGGCCGCACATCTTGGCCACCATTGGGGCCACGCGCTTTTTGCACGAGGAGAATGGGCCGCAGCGGCCCAATTCTACGGCCGGGCCGATCGCGCGCTGGCGGCGGCCTGGGTGGGCCAGGCTCTCCGCTCGGACAAAGGGAAGGCTCTGGAAGGCTTGGAGAGTTTGGCAGCAAATTGGAGCTACGCCCTTGCGCGCAGCGGCGCCGTGGACTGTGCAGTTGTGGCGGCCGAGGCCGCGCGGGCCCGACTTATGCGGGACGCCCAGAGCCGGAGGGTGCGTGATCTGGACGAACTAGCTCAAGGCGTCCATGCGCCTCTCGTGGACGCGTACCGCCGGTGCGCCAAGCGCGTGGCCGAGCTTGACTATCTTGCGGCGCATCATGGCGCAATGGCCGTCGACGCGCAGCACCAAGTAGCATCGCGCCGGGATTTGGACGCCGCTATCGACGCGATTCGCCGGCTTGACGGCTTCCAGGGATTCCTCAGGGGTACCACCATGGAAGACATCCGCGCGCTGGCGGTGGCTGCACCCGTTGTTTACATCGGCGCAACGTTGCACGGCGGCCACGCACTCATTACCCGTGCCGAGGGCGATCCAGCAGTGGTGTGGCTGCCGGAGCTAACGACGACTGCGCTGGCCCAGCGCCTGGATGATTATCTGGCCGCACACCAGGAGGCGTACGAAGGCCAGCCAGGCAAGTGGTTTCAGCAACTGCCCCTGACGTTGGATTGGCTGGCCGAGGTCTGTACTGCTCCCGTGCTACAGGCCTTGGCGGGCGAGGCCGAACTGGTGCTAGTGCCCCTTGGCAGTCTCGGCGTTCTTCCGCTAGCTGCTGCAGGGCTACACACGGCCGGCCCGGGAATGCCCACCATTCGGCTGGCAGCAAGCGCCTGCTCGCTTGGCACGGTGCATAGGGCGATGGCCCGCCGTAAATGGGGGATCCTTGGGGAAGCCTTGATTGTGGCGGCTCCGGCCGGCTCAAGCCCATCGGAAGCCATGATCTGGGAGGCCGAAGAGGTCCGTCGACATCTGAAACCGGGGTCTGGCGTCATCCTGACGGGGCCACGGGCCACAAGGGCAGC
>JBFIJP010000309.1:0-5053 GCA_041600695.1 Thermoplasmatota archaeon
AATGAAAACCAGACGCTCCGACATGAGGGGTTCCTCAATGTCATAATCCAGGCTCTCCATTTGGGCCAGGAAGCCGGCCGTCGTGAGTTCCGTGGACACGTAGGCGACCGACTTCTGGTTCTCGATGAGGCCGTAGGCGAGGCGTTGGACGAGGATGCTTTTGCCGGCGCCGTACACGCCGTCCATGACCAGCAGACTACCCTCAGGCAGGCCGCCGCCGAGGCGGTCACAGAGGTCGTCTCGGTCCAGGTCAAACTTGAGTAGGGCCATGGTCAACTCGCAAAGGCAAAGGTGTCGTCAACGCCGCTGGGCGCTACGACGCGCAGGCGGTGGTCGCCTGGGGAGACGGTCAGGTCGTTGACGGTGATCTGGAGAACCTCACCGGGGAGCCAGGTGTCGTCGTCCGTGGAACCCAGGACGTCCTTGGTGTTGCTCACGGAAATGACGCCGTCCAGGAGGATGGACACGTCGGGGGTCAGGATGGCGCGTGTGCCGGTGTTCTTGACGTACACCGTGAGCGGGCTGGTGGTCATGGCCAGCGGGTCGTTGATGATGGCGATGTCCGAGGCCAGTTCGTCGCCGAGTACGTCCCCGCGTTCCCCGACGCCCCGGGAAAGGTTTTGCACGACCCCGGAGAAGACGCCCACGAAGGCGACGGTGATCAGAATGGAGCCGATGAAGAGGATCGATTCGCCGGCGGCGGAACCAGCCATCAGGACCTCCAGTACGCGGCTGTTCCGGTGTCGGCGATCAGGGCCACGTTGTCCGGGGGCGGGCCGACGCCGGGCTCGAGATTCACTTCGGCGTCACTACCTGGCGGCCAGACATTGCTGGCGGCGCCCTCAACCTGGATGCTTGTGATCTGGGGCGTCGCCCAGGCACCGTCGATCAGCAGATCGGCCCCGCCCAGGTCCAGCGTCGTGGACCCGGTATTGGTAGCCTCGATGATCAGCGTGGGCCCGGTCTTGCGCACGTCCGTGATGGCCATGGCTGCCTCCCGCTGTCGCTCGGTACGCTGCTGTGCCTCCCGCCAGCCGTCGGTGATCTCCTGTTGGGCGTGCAGGGTGCCGCGAAGCATGACCCCGGCCAGCAGGAGACTGGTTGCAAACACGATGACAAAGACGGCTGTTTGTGAGAATCCCATCAGGCTTCCTCCAGCAGCGCTGCGGCTGCCGCTTCAACCCGTTCGAAGTCCTCGTCGGCCATTCCCTGGCGCAGCAGTTCCAGAAACCGCAGGCTGCGCCGGTGCAGACGGGCGAGGTCGGCGGGCTTGAGGCCCAACTTCTCCCAAGTCGGGACCCCGGCGGTGGTGCTTGGCGTCGGCGGGTCGGCCATTCCGGAGGCCAGGTCGGCGAGCCAGCCGTGGGTGGTGTCGTCAATCCACCCGACCCGGTGGTAGTAATCGAGAAGCCGGGGGAGGGCGGCGGGCTTCCCGGCGCGCCCGAGGTGTTCGAGCCAGGCGATGGCGAGGTACGATTGCCGTACGCCGGGCTGTCCGGCTGGGGCTGCGCTGGGGCGGCGGTCGGTCTCGGTGGCTTGGGTCGCAGGAGCGATTTGGGCGGGGCGCCCGGCGGCGGCAAACCGGGTGGTCAGGTCCCCGGGGGTCGGCCGTTTTTCCAAGATTGCCCCGGCCTCCGCGGGTTCAGACGTGGCGGGCTGCGACTCGGTGCGCGGTGCGTCCCGCGCGGCCGCGGGGGAGGCTGGACGGCGCCCGGCGAGCAACCGATCCACCCGGGCTTCCAGATCGTCAGGGATGGCGCCGTTGCTTGCCAGGGGTGGCCTCCGGGCGGGGGGCTTCACGGGTCGCGGCGGGCGCTGGGCAGACGGCGTTCGTTCTTGCTGGTCGGAACCGGCGGCGCCACCATGCGGCGGCTCTTGTGCCGGTCCCGGGCTGGGCTTGGGTGGCACCACTTCGGGCTCGGGGACGGCGCCAACATCTTCGGGTCGTACCACCTCCCGCAGGGCCGAGGCAGCAAACTTGTCATCCGGCCCTGGCGGGGGGGCGGCCGAAGGCGCCGGCTGCCTGCTTGGCTCCATCGCGTCGGGGGGAGGCGAGTCAGGGCGAGCGCCGAGGCGGGCGTCGCCACCAGCCAGCCGGGCCACCAGGTCATCGGGCGAGTAGCGCTCATCGAAAAGGGCGCCTTCCGACTCCTCCAGGAAGGGGTTGTACCGTACCGAGAGCAGTTCGGACAGCTTCATCAGGGATTTGAGGCGGTCCTCGACGCTGGCCACCTTTTCGTCCACAGAGCGCAACTGTTCGCGCTCCGCCTCGAGGCCCTTGCTCAAATCCGAGACCTGGCCCTTGAGCTCGTCGATGTTTTCCCTGGGTCGGGCAGGTGGTCTCGGAGGGCGCTGTGCGCCAGCCCCGGACGGCGGACGGGTACCCGCTGGACGCTGCCCGCTGGGCGGCCCACCTGGGGGGCCCGGCGTCTGCTTGGCAGGTTTGCTCTCGGCCATCGGTGGTCCGCCCGCGCCGCGACGACACCGGGCCCAAGGGTGCCGCTCGCCGACGTCAAGGAGTTGCCGCCGCCGGTCTATAGGCCGGAGGGCGGGGGGATGGAGGGGGGCCGGCCGCCACGGGACCGATGGGCATTGGTCCCGGCAGCACCGGGTTAAAGAATGGCAGCCGACCCCGGAGCGACCACCCTTGGTCGCTCCCTGTCATCGTCATCCTGACGTCGGTGGCGCTGCACAACCGGACGCAGGGGGCAAGGTGGAGGAAGGGGAGGTGGAGGGATGGGAGGTGGAGGAATGGGAGGTGGAGGAATGGGAGGTGGAGAAAGTGGGTGGAACGCGGGTGGAGGATCTGGAGGCGGGAGAAGTGGGTGGAGGATCTGGAGGTTGAGGAAGGGGGAGGAACTGGAGGGGCTGCGAGGAGATCGCGGGGCCCCGATTCCCAGGCGATCCGCCTAGCTCAGCACGACGACCGTCTTGGTTCCGTACGAGTTGGGCGTGCTGAAGCCCGTTCCCACCGAGGAGCCAACCTCAGGGACCAGCACCAGCTTGACACTGTCCCGCGGCTCGAACTCGGCGCTCTGGGCGGTCAGGTCGATGGTGAGCTTGATCAGGTCACCCGAGGTCATCACCGGCGCCGCCGACGTGAACGAACTGTCGGCGTCGCGGATGGCCGTTGCATTGAACTGGTCGGCAACAGGAGTCGCGGTGTCCGCGTGACTCAGGGTGGCCAGCACCGTTCCGTTGTTGAGTTGCAGGCGGAGTTGACCGAGGTCCACTTCACGGGCGCCGGGCGCCAGGGAAATGTACAGATCCAGGTCCTTCAAGCCGGCGTCGCTGGTTGCGTCGCGCCGCCCGATGAGGCTGTCGATGGCCAGGTTGCTTGACACCTGCTCCGTCGCTTCGTTGCCCGTCCGGCTGCTGCGCTCCTGCAGCTTCCCACTCATGTCGATTAACACACCGGCAGCAATAGCTGCCACGAGCACCGTCGCGATGAACACAATCATCGTTCCAATGCCTACCTGTGCCTTGTCGCCCATCTGTCCGATCTTGTTGTCCTTCCGGCGCTGGTTCACTTGGTCACCTTAAGACATGCTTGGGGCGGTAACTACTAAGAGCGTAGTGGAAAGTGGTTGTGTCCAGTGGAGGGATGGGCGGGTAGCCGGGACCGGCGGGTAGGGCCGTCAGCGGGACGCGGACCAACGACTTTCGTCCACAGACAACGGGGCCGGCACGTACGCCCCCTCCTGTTGGAGCCCGCCGGACAGCCCCGTCAAGGGCATCAGTGCCGGCTGGGTGGTGCCGGAGGCCACCAGGGCATGCCGGATGCTTCCGGGACCCGCTAGGCGCCAGCATGTGCCAGGGGTCGCCAGGCGTGATCGGGGGAGATGTTGGCCAGCATGGCCCAGCGGCGGCTGGGCCGTGGGGTGCAATGCCGACTCGCGGGTTTTGCCACATGGATTCGGCGGGCTTCCTTGCCGCGGGCGGCCCTGTCGCCCATTCGGCAGGCTAGGCCGGGGGGCCCGCCGCCCGGTCGTCAGGTCGATAGGTCGCCGGGCCGTCCACCCGGTCCTCGGGTCGCTGCACCATGCCAGCGGCGGAGTCTATTCGACCCGTTGGAGGTGGACAATGGTGCCCGATCCCAGGTTGTGAGGCACCTTCCACGTGTTGTCGGCCCTGCCGCCGTCCACGATTTGAACGTGCTCGATTTCGTCGCCGGGCCCCACGGGCAAGCCGGCCAGGGCCAACGGCAGGCTCAATTCGATGAGATCCCCGCGGGTCAGGATTGGCTGGTCCGGCCGGAAGGACCCGTCCACGTCGCGCACCACGGTCGCCGTGAAGGCTGCCTCCGCCTCTGCCGTGGCGTACGTAAACGTCGCGCGACCATCAGCAGTGGACAACACGAGGGTGACATTGCGCAGGTCGGCCCATTCGGCCGCGTTGGGAAGGCTCACCAGTTGATGCATGCGCACCACCTGGCCATCACGCGCCTCACCGTAGGCGCTGCGGAGTTCCAAGAGGGCGCTCGGAGCGTGGGTAGCCGCCAGGGTACGTTCCCCCTGGCTGCGCAAGATATCGGCGCCGTTGACCAGCAGGACGGCGGCGCCCACGGCGGCCAGAACGGCCATCACGGCAACGGCGGCCGTCAGGAAATTGGCCGATCTGGGGCTGCCGTCGGCGGAGCGCCCGCCCATGAGTGATGCTCGTCGTCTTCCATCGGCCATGGGGTGCTCCGGTGCCCCCGGGAATCAGCCGGCAGCCGGGGGCGAGGCATGGCCGTGCGAGTAGGATCGTGAGGAGATGGAGTGTGAAGGAGGAACGAGGGGGAAGAGGGGTGGTGGTAGGAGTTAATTGAAAGTCAGGGAGGGGGAAAAAACGGCGCAGGCGCCGCGCGTCGGGATCCCTGCGGTCCTACTGGAGGACGAGCACGGTCTTGGTACCGTACGAGGTCGGCGTCGAGAAGCCGGCCTGCGTGGAGGAACCAACCTCGGGCTGGAGCTCGATGCGGATCGAGTCGCGGGGCTCGAATTCGGCGGTGTTGTCGACCAGGTCAATCGTGATCTTCACGAGGTCACCGGAAGTCATCACGGGGGCCGCT
>JBFIJP010000310.1:0-5020 GCA_041600695.1 Thermoplasmatota archaeon
TCCCAGTCGTAATCCGCGACCCGGGTGTCCAGCAGGTTCACGATGCATGCGCCCTCCGGCGCCTGGCCGGCAAAGGCGCGCGCCAGGGCAAAGGGGGCCCAGGCGTTGACGCGCACGTTCTCCTCTAGATCGCTCCAGGCCATGTCATCCAGGGTTGCCTCGGGAAAAATGGAGGCGCTGTTGACCAGAACCGCAATGGGGCCTCCGGCAGCGGAGTTCGCCCTGTTGACGAAATCCGGCGCGTCCACAGTGGCCAGGTCCGCCTGCAAGGTCCACGCCTGGCGCCCCAGGGTTCGAATGGCGCTGGCCGTTTCATTGGCCTCGTCAGCCGAGGACCGGTAGTGGACAACGACATCGTGCCCCGCCTCGGCCAACTCTAGGGCGATGGCTCGGCCAAGGCGCTTGCCTGCTCCGGTAACCAATGCCCTGGCCGGACCCATGCAATCGGCCACGCCGCGTGGCCTTGAACTGGCTTGCGTTGGAAGTTGGTCGAACAGCCACCGCGCCGGCCCGGCGAATGCAGGCGGCCGCCCCAAACTTTTAGACACCCCTGCGACGGCTGGGATGCAATGAAGTCGTTGTCGGCAGCTACCCTGGTTGCAGGAATTCTTTTCGTCTTGCTTGCGGGGTGCGCTGGCAATGAAAGCGACCCCGCCGAATCGGAGCCCGGCGTGAATGTCATCACAGAACCCGGAGATTTCAGTTACCTGAATGGCTCGCGGCCGGACCAGCGGGAACACCTGCACGACTACTGGCGTGGCCAAGATCGCGTGCTGCTCATGGAGGAAACCCAGAACGGTGGCGCTCGCTTGTGCAACGATGGTCACGTCGTGCTTGAGTTCCTGCCGCCGGACGACGCGACGGTCTACCAGGGGACCCAGTTCGTGGAAGTGACGACCACCTGGACCGACGGCCTGCTGGACAGCCATGATGCTCCCCAACTCTGGATCAAGACCGCCGCCGACGTGGAGCCCGTCGCGGTCCAGGAGATTGCCGCCGGAGAAACGGTCACCTTCATTTCCAGCAACGAGCAGAACGACCTGCCACACCAGCGCCTGTCATCATGGGTCTTCGGTTTCTTCCTTAAAGATGACACCGACGGCTGCTACGAGTTCACGGGGGCGGCCACGGTTCGCGTCGAGATCGTCCGCGGCCTGGACATTCCGCTCTACCCTGGTCATCCCGACCGCTGGAACGGCCAGGACGAGATGGTGCTGCTGGATGGCCCCCATTCTGTCGTCATCAACTATGGCCCTGGCGAGTACGGAAGCGCGTGCATGGCTCCCGTGAGTGGTAGCCGCTGTCTGTGGGCTCCGCACCGGCCCGATGACGGCCTTGTCGTACCTTTCGATGCCAGAACCGTTGAGGTGGTCGTGGAGACCTCGGACCCGGCCGCTTTCGCGCTGGACTTTGGCTACCACGGTGCCACCACCCGCGAGGTGTCCTGGCCGGAGCCGGTCGAGCAACAGCGGGACCGCGCCGTGTACCATATTGACGTCGGTGCCGGCGGCGACGGGCCCTACGCGAAGCAGAGCCAGTGGGAGTTTTGGCTGGTGCCGCAAAACGAGGTGTACAGCGGGGACTATTCGATTACCGCCACCGCTCATCGCGCATCACTCGGTTAGCTGTGGCGCTTGACCTGTAGGCGAACGCCCAAGGCACCAGTCCCGAGTCGCCTCGTCATGGCGCGATGTGCCTCGGAGTCGCTCGGGAGCCGCAGCCATGCTTGTTGAGGTTCTTCTGTTGGCCGGTCTCGCCGGGGCTGCCATTCCCGCCGGGGCGCTGGCGGGCTTCATCGACCAGCACCGCAGAGAAGAGCAGCATGAGAATCTCCACCGGGCCGTGATCGCCTTTGGCGGAGGGGTCCTGCTTGCAGCCGTCGCGCTGGTGCTCGTTCCCGGCGGCGAGGCCGAGGCAGGAATCTTCGGGCTCGTGGCGGCCTTTGCTGGCGGCGCCGTTATTGTGCTACTCATCGACCGCGCCATCGAGTTGCGCGGCGGCGCCGCCGGAAACGTCCTGGCCATGGTCATGGATTTCGTGCCGGAAGCCATCGCCCTGGGGGCCGTATTGGGAAGTGGCGCGCCCGGCGGGCCGCTGCTGGCGCTCCTGATCGGTCTCCAGAACCTCCCCGAGGGCTTCAACAGCTTCCGGGAACTTTGCGGCGCAGGCATGGACCGGCGCCGCGCGCTGGCAATGCTGGCGCCGCTGGCTGCCCTTGGCCCGATTGCGGGCGTAGCGGGCCTTTGGCTGCTGGCCGACCGGCCCCTCATTCTGGGCTACCTGTTCCTGGCGGCTGCCGGCGCCATCATCTACCTGGTCTTCCACGATCTGGCACCGCAGGCATTCAGGCGCGGCCACTGGTTGCCTACGATGGGAGCCGTTGCGGGATTCCTGGTCGGACTTGTTGGCGACGCGATCCTGGAGTCCTAGGAAGTCCGGATTCAACCCACGTGCCCGGGCTGAGCTTCCAGAGCCTCCGGATTTCACCAAGCGAGTACCGGTGGCGGCCGCACGAGGGTGCACGGCGCCCCGGCGGAACCGTATGGTTACTCCCATCATCCGGCGCTGGGCCAATCTTCAAGATCACAATGGCCAAGATGGTCGCCATGCCATCCAGAAAAAAATGCATCGGCCGCGCTACCGTCATCCTCATGGCCCTCCTGTTGGTCGGATGCGCCAGCCCTGCCGATTCGCCCACCGAGGCCGAAGCGCCGGGAGCGGCGTCGGATGACCCACTCGCACCCCGAAAGCCGGGGCAGGCAACCTCCTCCAATCCGACCAATCCGGCAGGCTCGGCAAACGCAGCGGATTCGGCGGCCGAAACGCACGTCCATGATTACTGGCAAGGATCCGAAACACTTGGCATCATTGACGAAGCCTGGGAGGGCTATAACACGTGCATCGGCGGCGAGGGCTGTTTTCTCCGACACCTGCAGCCGCCGGACGGCACGATCGTACCCCCCGGCACGGCCCGCCTGCACGCGATCGTGACCTGGAGTGATGAGTGGGCCGGGGGCGCTGTCGAGACAGAATTGTGGGTGACCACGGCCGACAACGACGAACGTCATTTCGTGGCCGCCCTCGTCAAGGACCAGGTTGTCTCCTTTGACGTTGAAGAGCCAGAGAACGATCTAGCCCACCAAGGTGTCTCTCGGTGGAATTTCTTCATCTATGCGCGCCACCCGAGCGTCGTGCCGGTGCTATTCCACACTGGCATGCATTTGAAAGTGGATGCCGAGCGCAGCGAAGTTCTTCCGTCGGCTGGGCCCCACCCCGATTTCTGGGAGGGCTCTTCGAAGCTCACGCTGATTAAGGGAATCTCTGCTCGATCCCAGCTCTTCGTCGGAACGCCGTCCCCCTCAGGTACCTTCGCAGTGCACGTGGGGGACCCGTTATCCTCGTTCACATTGGACAAGAACGCAACCGTGCCCCTGGATGCTGATCACGTCGATGTGCTCGTGCGTTATACGCAGAGGTCCGACGGGGGCCTGCAACTCCATTACCACGGCGCGGACACGCGGACCTGGACGCCTGCGCCTGTCGACAGCGATGATGGCAGCCTGCGTGTCTATCGGATCCCTGTGGGCCTGGCCGGTGACAGTCCTTACGCGAAGCGCAGTGTCTGGGAATTCTACTTCGACTGGGCGGACGACCCGACGGGCACGGGCATGGGTGCGTACAGCGGAACCATGGAGATTTCCGCCGCAGCGTTCCGATATCCTGTCTGAGCAATCCCCCTGGTCCCGCGTCCGCCAGCGGGCAGGGGGCCGGCATCTTTCGCTAGCCGGCCGAACGACGACATGCGGCTCGGCGCCTGCCGGCGAGCTGGTGGTCAGGGCTCCGTCGGCCGCCGGCCCAACTACCCCAAGCGTCAAGTCGGAGGGTCAAATCGCCGTTTATGGCGCTGGGGAAATGGAGTGCATGCATCGTCGCCCTACTGGCAACTTCAATCCTGTCCGGGTGCACCACCGGTGGTGATGCCGACGGCAGCGAGGTCACCGTCATCACTGACCCCAACGACTTCAGCTACCTCAACGACACCCGCCCCGACCAGCGGGCGCACCTGCACGACTACTGGCGCGGCGCCCAGATGCTGCAAGTGCTGGATCAGACCGTGGACTCGAATACGGAATGCCTCACCAGTTCGGGCTGCATCGCCGCCCGCTTCACGCCGCCGGAGGGAAGCATCGTTCCCCTGGGAACGGCCCGGGTCGAGATGCTCATCGAATGGCAGGATTCCCCCCAGGCCATCTACGAGCGCCCCGAGTTATGGGTGCAGACGGCGGCAGACCGCGACTATCATTCCCTTGGCGAGGTCGCCAGCGGGGATCGGGTTGTCCTGGACCTGAACAACACCCAGAATGACATACCTCACCAGCGCCTGTCTGCCTGGCGGTTCGCCTTCTTCGTACACGCCGTCGAGGGCCAGTACCTGCGCACCAGCGGAATGGAGGTCAGCCTCAACGTCCAGGCCCACCGCGGCCTGGAGATTCCATTATTCCCCGGCCATCCCGACCTGTGGGGCAACGAGACGCAACTGAATCTCATCGAGGAACGCGACTGGTTCACGGACGCCCGCTTCATCGGTGGCGGCCCCGACGATAGCACCACGTATGGCGTCGGGTCCCCCCACTTCCCGTTTGCGCCAGACGACGGCGCACTCGTGCCCTTCAACGCGAAGTACGTGGAAGTGGTCATGGAATACAACTGGGAACTGTTGAGCGGCCTGGAACTCTACTACCACGGCGCCGACACGCTGAACTGGACCCTGGCGTCAGTGGAGAGCGACGATGGCTCCGTGCGCATCCACCGGATTCCCGTTGGGGCCGCCGGCGACTCTCCTTACGCAAGCCAGAGCGTCTGGGGCTTCTGGCTGCGTGCCGAGGGCGGCGACCCGGTGACGGGCGACGGCGTGTTCCGGGGCCGCGCTGTCGTGACGGCCACGGTGCACCGCGAAGGCTAGTTGCGGCCCGCCGTTGGGTGCGGCCTCCTGCGTGCATCGAGCGATTTCCGAGATGCA
>JBFIJP010000311.1:0-4988 GCA_041600695.1 Thermoplasmatota archaeon
ACGCCGCCCAGGAAAGCCGAATTGTCCCATGTTGGAACCCAAACCACGGGCCCGTCGGCACGGGCCCGGAGGGGCCCCTGCTCGTTGAGCGCCAGGTGTCCAAAGCGGCTGATCTCAGCCCCCCGGAGGGTCCCTTCAAGGTGATCCGCAAGCCGAGGGCCGTACGCGTTGAGCTGCTGGTACCGGCTCGTGCGCCGCCCAGGCCGCCGGGGTGGACGCAGGAAAGGCGTAGGCAAACCCACGCGGCCGGCCACCATGTTCAACCCCGTGCGCAGCCGGGGGAACCGCCACTGCTGCAAAAACACGGGATTGCCCGTGTAGCCCTTGTCGCCCAGCCCATGGAAAACCTGCACGTTCCAGGCACCCCGCAAAACTGGCCGCGTGTCTGTGTGGACCACCACCGACGCGTCACGCGCCGGAACGAGATGGGCCTCCAGCCGGCGCGCCAGGGGGGCCACATGGTGCCTCTCGTGGGGGTAGCGGCTGGGGAGGGCGATGCCGCGGTGCACGCAGCAGCCAAGCCGCCGCGTTGCTTGACATGCGCGGTTGTAACGTGGGAACGCATGCGTCGGCCTGCCGGTGCAAATCGCCGCAGGCCGGCTGACGCCAGGCCAAGAGAACAACTCGCCGTCAAAAACAAGGGAAAAAGGGGAAGTTGAAGAACGGATTACTAGGAGAAGTTCACTTGGGCCACGCCCGCCGCGGTGCCCCAGAAGAACGACGAGTAGCCGCCCACCTGAACGTAGTAGGTGGTGCCCTCGCTGGTGTCGAAGCTCACGCTCGATTGCAGGCTACCGGAGTCATCGTTGCAGCCGACCATCGACAGATCACCGATACCGGTGCCCGTGTAAACGGCGAGCACGGTGTCGAAGTTGGATCCGAACGTGTCGATGGTCACTGGGCCGTCGGCCGTTGCCGTGTGAGCAAACCAAACGGTCTTGCCCATGGAAGCCCACCCGCAGGAGAGGGGCTCGTCGCTCTGCTCGGTAGCACCGCACGTGACGGCGGCCACCGTGGGCGTCGCGGCCGGCATCGAAACTTCAATGTCATCGTTGGGCGCCGGGACCGTGCTCATTCCGTAGCTTCCACCGACGGCGCCGGTGGGGTCATCCGAATCGACGCACGAGGGGACCGGCGGTGGGGTCGGTACTCCAGGGGTTGGCAGGGGGCCTGCAACGCCCTCGACGACGCTGATGGCGGCGTCAATCTTCTTGCCGGCGTAGCCTTCAGGGTCGGCTGCAACGTAATCCACCATGGACTGCGAACTAGCAGCAAGCACGAGGTTGCCGCCACTGCCGCCCCAGATACCGGAGTAGCTGCCGGCCTGGATGAAATAGGTCATTCCCGACACCGCCTCGAAGGCCATGTGGGAGCGCAAGCCAGTTCCGCCGTCGTCGTCGCACGCGACGTTGCTCAGGGTGCCGTCCGGCATCGCGACGAACGCCTGGAGGACCGTATCGTAATCGGAAGCGTCCGTATTGACGACGACGACCTCTGGGGCAACCGCCGTGTACACATACCACACCGTGTGGGAGATTCCCGCCGTACAGGCGGCGGCGCCTTCGCCAACTTCGGTGGTGGCCGACGTCGTGTCGGCGCTGTGCGTGAAGGGCAACGCCGAGATGGCCATCGCGTCAGCGCGGTCATCGTGGGCGGGTGCAGCGCTTACGGGAGCACTGAACACGACGGCGCACAGTGCGAGGGCAACAACATAAGAACCAGCTTTCATGGATATCACCGTGGATCGGTCAAGCTAATCCAGCCAATCCAACAAGCGCGATCAAAGGGGGGTCTTTCTTAACTGGTTCCGTAGTCAAGCTAGCTATCAGAAAGTGGGGAATTATCTATAAGTACGCCCCGCGGAGCACTCACCAAATTCATGCCGCTTTCAGCGAAAGCGCCGCGTGCATGAATTAACTCGCCTTCGCCAACTGCTTGCCGATGAAGCCGGGCGCAATGCGACGCATGGTTGCCAGTGACTTGCTCATGCCGACGGGAATCTCGTAGCGGTCCTTGCGCAGGCCCTCAACGGTCGCCTCCGCCACCTCTTCCGGCGTGACTTTGCGCATGCCGATATCAACTTCGGTGGTCATGGTGGTCTCCGTCAGCGGTGGCAAGACCTCGAACACGTCCACACCGTCCAGTTGGAAGCGGAGACTCTGGGTCCACGAATGCAGGGCCGCCTTGGTGGCGCAATAGCTTGGGGCCGCCGGCCACGGCACATAGGCCAGGCCGCTCGTGATGTTCACGATCGCGCCAGAACGCGCCTGTAGCGTCGGCAGCAGCGCATGAATGAGGCGAATGGGCCCGATGACATTGGTATCGAACTCACGTGCCGCCACATCGACGGCGTCGCGATCGGCAACCGAGCGCATGTGCATAATGCCCGCATTGTTGACAACGATGTCGACGTCGTCGCGCTCCTTGGCGAACGCCGCAACGGCCTTGGCGTCTGTGATGTCCAAGACCGCCCAGTCGAAGCCATTCCCGTCGGCGACCGGCTCCAAGACATCCGCGCGGCGGCCACAAATTGTCACGTTGACGCCCGCAGCCTTCAGTTCCCGCGAGATCGCCAAGCCGATCCCGGTACCGCCGCCAGTCACAACGGCGTTGAGGCCTTCCAGTTGCATGGGTCGCGGCAGAGCCGAGTCGGGGATAACCATTGGGAGGCAGCCAAGCGGGAGTGGGAAGGAAGGCAACCCGTCGGTTGGGCGGCAACGTTTGTTCAATCAGCGAGTGGAGTGGGTCTCTTTTAGATGACTTGCAATTGGACGCCTTTGTCACCGAAGCCACCGCAATCGGCGAGGCCCACACTCCCTCAGGCATTTGTACGAACATGCCGGTGACGCAGACATCCCCGTGGGCTTTGGTTACATGGCCCCTGCCCTACATGTCTTCCAGCAAAACCATCTCCCCGGGGGCAAGGCGGCGCGTTTCGCCGTCGCTTACGCTCACGTCCAATTGTCCCGTCTAAACAATGAAGAATTGCCTCCTGGGCGTGGGAGGCCAGTCCCCGCACCAGCCCCGCGGGATGGACATCAGGATGGCTCGTTGGGCGTCGATGGGTGGAGCCAGGCCCCCGGGTGGCGTTGGCGGAGCGAAGTCCGTGGGAGTTGTCTCAACGGTAAGATCAGCGGGACTGCCCGTCGTCGGCGTAGATTCGAACGTATTCCATATTGGCTACCCTCCGGCTTCGGTGTCCGAGTCGGGCGGCGCCAAACGCGGCGCGGGGTGCAATCAGCCACGGGCAGTTGCGGGAGGGCCTGAAACAATGATGCTGCGCCAACCCGCCTCCGGCCAAAGCGGCGGGCGCGGGTTGGGCGAGTCTCATGGATCTGGCCGACCGCTGCTGCCGCACTCCTAGCTCAAGCTGCTTTGGCCGGTTTTCGTCGGCTTGGCCGCGCGCACCCGCAACATGGCCTTTCCAGCGACCATCGCGACCATCAGGAGCCCAATGGTCAATGCCGGTGCAGGCGTCCAGGGGGTTGCCAGAATGAGCAAGGCCCCGAGGGGCAGATGCATGCCGTCGTTGGACTGGCTGGGGCGCTCTTGCAGGAACCACACCGCCAGCACGAACAAGGCAGTGGGGATGGCCAGCGCCAATGCACCGATGGTGGCGGAGATTTCTGCGTGATGGGTGGCTACGTCCATGCCCACGGCGAGTCCGGCGCCGACGGCCGCGGCGGCTGCGAAGATGACATAATGCCCGTAGCCCCACATGTACGCGGTGCGGCTGTTGTCGAGCAGGTAGCTGGCATCCTCATCGAAGTAGAGCCACCACAACGCGAACACGGTCAGCAGGCCGCCGGCCAGAAGGGGCAGTAAGGACACTTCGAATTCGCCGGCCGAAAAGATGGCTTCCAACGCCATCGAGGCCGCCAAGACCGTTTCACCCAACACGATGATCGTGAGCAGTCCGTAGCGCTCGGAGATGTGGTCCCGGTGCCAGGTGCGCTTGACGCGCTTGCTGTTGGCCCACGCGTAGGATGCCATTTCGGCGGTGCCGAGCAGGACTGCACCAGGGACAATCCAGGCGTCCGGGGCGACGAGGATCAGCGCGCCCCATAAGCCCTGTAGGACGAGCAGCGACGCGGCCGTCGTGTATTCGGCTACGCGCTCGTCCGGATTGTGGCGGGCTGCGCGGAAGATCTGTCCGATCAGCGCCACACGCATGATGATGTAACCCACGAGGGCCAACGTGAAATCTCGGCTCTCGAAGATGCTGCTGACACCGGCGGCGAGCACGACCGCCCCCGTCAATTGGGCGAAGACCCCAATGCGGTACAGGACATCGTCATTGTCATACGAGGTCGCAAACCACGTGAAGGACATCCAGGCCCACCAGATGGCGAAGAAAGCCAGGAGGTAGCTGACGATGGCATCCCCGATGTGGTTCTCGGCGATGCCGTGGTGCAATCCGGCGGCGGCCTGCGCGATGGCCACCACGAAGACCAGGTCAAAGAACAACTCCAGTGGCGTCGCCGGTCGATGTTCTTCGTCCGGGTTCCTTCCCGTGAGCGGGCGAAGCAATCGGTACCCCGAGGCTTCCGTTGTCATGCGCCGCCCACCTCCTGGCCCGTCATGGGCTTGCCGATTGACTTGCCGAGGTGGTCGGGCCGGCGGGTTGGGTGGCGACCGATGTGGTTGAGAGCCCGGCGGCGTCGAGTAGGTGGGATGCGTCCCAGCCAGCCGAATGGACGGTGCCTCGGGGCGGCCGACGGCATGGGGGTGTCGTGGATATGAGCGCAAAGGTCCAGGGGCTGCGTGAATAAGTCCCGATCACGCACGGTCGAACCCGGAAACGTGGGTGCTGAATTCGGCGGCCAGGCCCATTTGTTGGGTCACCGCCCGCCCGCCAGCTACACGCAACCAGCAAGATCGTCGCCGATATGCTGGACAATCTCCGGCCAAGGCGTAGCTGACGCGAATCACGCCCCGATAGTCGCTCGTGCTTTCGTTCTCCTGTTGGAGCTTGTGCCGCCGACCGG
>JBFIJP010000312.1:0-4944 GCA_041600695.1 Thermoplasmatota archaeon
AGTCGATTCCTGTGGTTCCACGGAGTTCATTGTCAGCGGCGCGGGCTCGAAGGAGCGGGCACTGGAGAATCACGGCCAGCCCGGGCCCTACTTTCTGTCCGAAGCAAGTGACGCGTATTTCTCTCGGGGCGAAGTGCTGGGCTTCTTCTGGATTGAGATCGACGGCGCAACCCTGACCGGTCGCGCATTTGATGGCGACTCGAATCTCCTGTACGAACGGATCATCACCAAGTAGCCGCGACGCCGGGCCGCCGGTCAAGGAGGCGACCGGGGGCGGAAACGGGATCGGATTGCGTCCAAGCCGATGCGTGCTTACCTGCTTCCCATGACAAGAGCCGGCGAAGCCATCCTCCGGCGCAGGGGCCGCGATTGGACCGCCACCTGGGTGCAAGGAGGCGTGAGCCGCCTTGGCCCCGGTTGGCTGCCGGTTTCGCCCCGTTTGGCCCCAGAGGGTACGCGCGTCTTTAGGTTAGATCTCCACGCGCTCGGCGGGGGCCTCGTGTTCATGGCAGAACGGACACTGGACAGCGGGCTAGATCTCCACGCGCTCGTCGGGGGCTTGGTAATAGAACCGCGCGTCGCTGGTGGAGTACACGCGATGCAACCGCACATCTTGGTCAAGGCGCTCGAAGTCTTCCTTCGTGTATCGACCAACACGCTCGTAGAGGGTTTGGTACAGGTCTTCGCCCAGCGAAGTTACCGCAATATATTTTGATCCGGTCGTGCCAATCCAATCTTCGTCGTAGCCAAAATGATCGGGAGTCCGGGGCCTGTTGGGTACCGCCAGGCTGGCCTTTCGCTCGTCGCGACTCAGAAGATAATCCCCAAACCGGGTCCCGAAGCCGCCCAGGTTGTCGTAAATCAAATCCGTGCGACGATTGTCAAAAACCCATTCGGCCGCCGCGATCTCGTTGTGCGCCACCGCCTGGCTCGGCTTGACGATCAGGGGTGAATCAATGGCGCCAAGCGTCGTGATCATGAACATCATGGTCAACAGAACCGCCGTTGCCATCTGACGCACCTGTCGATTGCCGGCGCCCAGGAACGAGCGCAGTGCCGCGACAAAAAGCGGCAAAATGGCGAAGATAACATAATTGACGTTCAGCGCACGGTTGGGATTCTGGCTGAAGAAGCGGTTTCCCACAAGGGCCACCTGGAAGAAGACCAGCGCAATGAACCAAGCCACCATGAGGCCGGTCCCGGGCTCACGCTCACGCCAGGCCCGTCGCCGCAGCCGCGGGAGCAACCAAAGTCCAATCACCGCCATTGGAATGACATAGCGGCCGCCGTAGAAGACGGCGAGGCGAAACAACTCCCCTGCCGTGGGATTCAGCGCAGCACCCTTGTCGATTCCTTCGGCGACCACCGCCTCGGTCGATCCGCCACGGAACGCTGCGAGGATTTCGGCAAAGCGCCTCTGGTATCCAACGCTGTGCATGAACCACGGCATGAACGTGACCACCAGCAGGGCGGCATAGCCCAGAATCGGCTGGCCATCGATGCGACGACCGGCCGTGTAAAGGCCATTAGCCAAGGCCACCACGAGGATGGCGAAAAGGCAGAACACCAGCACCACCGGGTGCCCGAAGGGAATCGCCAAGACAAACACCAGGAGCACGATCCGCCAAGCCGGGGATGCGCGCGTGGTTGTCCGCAGCAGGGCCAGGATCAGCAGCGGCGCCAGTGCAAAAAAAACGAAATTGGGCAGCATCGTGAAATGGAGCCACCCGGCATAGAGAGGAATCGAGGTCGCCACGGCAAGACCCGCCAGGGACGAGCCAGACCCCACGAAGAAGCGTACAACGGCTACGAGGCCCAGGGCCAGACAGAATGAACCACCCAGGCCCACCAGAAAAGCCGCCTGCCCAACAGAAACACCTGGCACCAGAGCCAGGACCGCGCCCTCGAAGTGGGCGGCGGGGTAGATGACATCCGTGCCAACGTGCCCAGTGCGAAGGATGGCACGAACCGTGCCCAGATGGGTCAACTGGTCACCCCTACCGTAGGAGAAGAAACCCAGTGACCTTGGGAGTAGCACGGCCTGCGTGAAGGCCGCCAGCATGAGCGTCATGCCCGCCCCCCGTGCCAGTTGCCTGGCCTCCAGCGCCAGGAACGTTCCCGCCAGGGCCACCATACCCAGGGCAACCCAGTAGGAAACGGGGAGCAGGGCATAAACGTCCAAAGCATAGCCCTGCGGCTGGTAGCTGTGAATGAGAGCAAGGCAGTAGGCCTGGGCCGCGGCACCTACGGCCGCGGGCAGGGCGAGCGCGCGGCCGGTTAATCCTGCCATTAGCGGTTTTCCTCCAGCACCCAACGGTACGTGGCCGCTATGGCCCGGGCCAGTTCCGGCCACGCGAAGGCGCGGCCGTGCGCCCGAATGGCGGCCGTATCCCAGCTCCGATCAAGGGCCGTGCCGATCTGCTCAACGAGGCCATCCACATCTCCGGGGGCAACAAGCAGGCCCTGCTCAGGGCCCAGCACATCAGGAACGCCACCCACGGCCGACGCGACAGTGGGCAACCCGCAAGCCAGGGCCTCCGCCAGCACCGTCGGGTTGCCCTCGTCGAGACTTGGCAGCAGAAACAGGTCGGCAGCATGCATCCAGACCACCACATCGTCGTGAGGGACGGCCCCAACGAAGCGGACGTGATCCGCGATGCCCAGCGCCCTCGCCCTGGCCCGCAGCGGCTCCTCCAAGGGCCCACCGCCTACGATGGCCGCCTGGACACCTGGGCGTGGACCCAATCGGGCCATGGCTTCCAGGATCGACACCTGGTTCTTGACGGAGACTAGGTTGCCTACGGTGAGCAGCAGTGTGGCGTCGGGAGAGATGCCCAGCCGCTGCCGGGCGGTGGCGCGGTCGATGGCCACCTCGAATCGGGCGGGGGCGTACCCGTTTGGAATCACGCGCACCCGCTCCGGGTCTACTCCCAGGTCGTCGACCAGCAGGCGCCGGTTTCGCTGGCTGACGGTGATCACTGCGTCGGCGGCCTGCACAGTTGCCTCCACCTGACGGCGCCACCGGGGGCTCCGGAACGGAAGCGAATAGACATCGTACCCGTGGGCGGTTACCACGCTGGGAACGCCCAGATTGCGGGCCAGGCGCACGGCAGCAGCACCGTGGGGGTGGGTGAAGTGCCCATGCACGAGATTGGGCTCGTACCCCGACCGGGCAAGGCAGCGCCGTGCCGCCTTCTCCAGCCGCCGGGGCAGACCCGGGTTGCGGCTGTCGGGCCGAAGGTACGTGACGTTCAGCGGTAGAACGGCCACGTTGGCCGGGAGGTCCTGGGCATCGACCGCGTTGTGCCATGTGTTCTTGATTCGTGATCCGGCAAACCGCCGGATTCCCGGCATCGCGGCCAGGCGGGCGACGGGGTTGTTGCGAGCGAGAACCACCGCCGATTCCAGTTGGGGGGCCGTGGCCTCGATCTGGTCCTTGATGAACGCACGATAGTGCGGCGTCAGGAACGCAATCCGGGCGGCGCTGTCGTTCGGCACAGGATAGTCGCGCCAAACGGCTGCTCGCAAAATACCTGCCTGTGACGGTCGCTGCCCGGGTGCCCCGCCCTACTCCCCGGCCCGCGCCGCCCCCTGGCACGGTTAGCCCTTAGTAGCACAACGGCCTGGGAAGCCAGGTCCGTTTCATGCCCCAGGAGAGTTGCTCCGCGGACAGCGAGTAGATCGAATTGTTTTCGCCGAGTCCGCGCTTTTGACTCAGAGGATGAGCCTGGTGCCGCGGGGCCTCCGCCGTTTGCGCTCGCTGGGCGCGGCAACAGGCCTCACCCAGGCATTGGCAGGCTCGTTTGCCTTGAAGGTCTTCAGCGCCTTCTTCGCTTTCATCACCAGCCTCGTGCTGGCGCGCTGGCTGGGCAGTGACGGCTATGGCGCCTACGCGGTGGCCATCGCCTGGGCGATGCTGCTGGGCATTCCGGCCATCCTGGGCATGGATCGTCTCGTGGTCCGCAGTGTTGCAGCCCACTCGGCCCGCGACGAATGGGGCCTGGTGCGCGGCATCGTGCGCCGTGCCAACCAATGGGTGTTGCTGACATCCATCCTGCTGGCGGCCATCGGTGCGATGGTCGGCTGGATGGTCCTGGAGGGACCGGTTCGCCAGACCTTCGTCGTTGGCATGTTGCTGGTGCCCATTCTTTCCGTCGCACGGGTACGCAAAGCGACGCTCCAGGGTCTGCACCGCGTGGTCCTGGGACAGGTGCCGGAACTCGTGGTCCTGCACGTGATCTTGCTGGGACTGGTGGCCAGCGCCCAGCAGGCCGCCCGCCTGTCCTCCCTCGTGGCCGTTGAGGCGCACGTGGCAGCGGCCCTGGTTTCACTGCTGCTTGGGGCCTGGCTACTGGCACGCAACCGACCCGCCGAGCTATCGGCTGCCGCGCCCGAGTACCAGAGCCGGACATGGCTGAAGGCGGCGCTGCCACTCACCGTGCTGTCTGGAATCATGGTTGTCAATGGCCGCACCGATGTCGTGATGGTAGGATGGCTGGCCGGGGTTCCGGAAGCCGGAACCTACGACGTGGCATCCAAGGTCAGTGACATTGTGGCCTTCCTGCTGACGGCACTCAACCAGGCGTCCGCGCCTGCATTTGCACGGCTGCACGCGCTTGGGAAAAAACTGGAGCTGCAAACCCTCATGGGCCGCCAGACGCGGCTCATCCTGGCCGGAACCGCCCCCCTGGCGGCGGGGCTGCTCATTTTCGGGGACAGGGTGATGGGCATCTTCGGAGCAGAATTCGTGGTGGCCCGGGGGGCCATGTCCATCCTCGTGGTGGGGCAATTGGTCAACGTCGCCGCGGGGCCAGTCGGCCTGCTTCTCATGATGAGCGGGCACGAACGCCTTGTTGCGGTGGGCTTCGGGCTCGGCGCGGCGCTCAACCTGGTCCTCAACTTCCTCTTCATTCCCCTGTGGGGACTCACCGGCGCAGCCGTGGC
>JBFIJP010000313.1:0-4920 GCA_041600695.1 Thermoplasmatota archaeon
ACGCGGTAGGCCAGGCTGGAGACGCCGCTGGCGGTTCCGAAGGCCCTGTCGACGGCATCGAGTGAAACAGTGACGCCCGCGCTGGTCCACCAGCCGTTGTCGCCGGCATCACCGGACAGCGTCGCCTCAACGAGGGGGGCCAGCGTATCTTCCTGGACGCCTGCGCCCTCAATGATTCGAGCCGTGCGATCGACATGAACGGTTTCCGTCTGGACGAGACCACTGGGCCAGGTGACGGTGACGGTCACGGGGTCTGCGCGGCTTCCCAATCCGAAGTGTAGGGGCGCCACACTTCCGGATGCCAGGGTGTTGCCGGTGATGCGTTCGGCGTACTGGGAGAGGTCGCCCGCGTCCACGCGGACCTTGGCGCCGACGCCGTAGGTGTTGCCCGTTGCACTACGCAGGTCGAGGCTCAGCCAGTGGCCTTCGACGGCCGCCCGGTTCTTGTAGACGCCAACCGGGACATCGTCGTTGTTGACGACGACGATTTCCTGCACGCCGTCAAGGTCCATGTCGACAGGAGTGGCACCGCTGGTCACGAATCGCTCGCCGAGCGCGCTGCCCGCCCGGCTGGTCACGTCCTCCCAGGAGTGGGAGCCGGTTTCTGCCAGGGTGTTACGGAACAGGAAATTGGGCAATTCGTAACCGTTGTCGCCGCCAGGGACCTGACCGCCGATGGGCAGCATGTGGCCGTTGGCCACGAACAGGTCGCGGTCGCCGTCATTGTCGAAGTCGATGGCCGGACAGGCCCAGCCCAGGATGTGGTAACTGTTGCCCAAGTCGCCGAGCTGGCTGTTCTCCTCAAACGTGCCGTCGCCCGCGCCAAGGTAGTAGCCGTTGAATTCCGCCTCGTAGTGGCTCATGTAGAGATCGAGGTGGCCGTCGTTGTTGAAGTCGGACGCCTCGCTACACATGGAACCCCGGCCATCGTCGGCGCTGCTTCCGGCACTGAAGTCGTAAAAGGTGCCGTCGCCGTTGTTGAGGTACAATTCATTGGGGTTCTCGTCGTTGGCGACGTAGATGTCCGGGTAGCCATCCTCGTTGAAATCCGCGAAATTCACCGCAAATGTGCGGCCCGCGTGAAGGCTGGCGCCGGCCTCAAGGGTCACGTCGGTGAAGGTGCCGTCGCCGTTGTTGCGGTAGAGATTGTTGGTGTCCGGCGTGGTCAACTGGAGACCGGCGGGCATGCCACTGGTCATCCGGTACTGGGCGTAATTGCCACGGTAGATGTCCATGTCGCCGTCGAGGTCGTAATCGGCCACGGCCACGGCCACACCGAATTGGCTGTCGTAGGTGCCAAACAACGTGCCGGTCTCCAGGCCCTGCGGGACACCTTCCGTGAACGTGCCGTCGCCATTGTTGACGTAGAACACCGTGGTTGGGCTGTTGATGGCATTGAAGCCGCTGGGCGACTCGCGGAAGTTGGCGATATAGATGTCTAGGTCGCCGTCGCCGTCGTGGTCGATGGCGGCAGCGCCCATGGAGTATCCGGTGTCCCGGATGCCGGCGAAGCGGGTCGCGTCGGTGAAGGTGCCGTCACCGTTGTTGATGAACAGGCCATCCTGCGGGTCGCGTTCGGCGTTCAGGGCGGCATTGGTGTATCGGGTGTTCGGGAAGAACAGATCGGGATAACCATCCCCGTTGAAGTCGGCGACCACGGGGCTGGCGCAGAAGAAGACATCAATGAACCAGCGCGGTGACAGCCCCAGGTTTTTGGCCCAGTGCTCGCAAACGAAGTCTAGGCCGGACTCCGCGGCAACGTCCTCGAAATCCGCCAGAAGCGGAGCGGGTTCAAGGGCCGCAGCGGGTCCTGTATTGGTGAAGACCGCCGCGGCGAGCAAAACCACCAGCCCGGCAGCCGCTGCCTTCCCCGTTGCCTGTTCATCCGATTTGAAACGTACCAACCGTCGCATGTGATAGCCTCCTGTTGAGATGCGCCACCCGGCGCGTAGGAATGTCTGTGGAAGGGGGTGGAGTCGAAGGGGGTCGAGTCGAAGGGGGTGGAGTGATCTCCGAGAAGGTTGAAGATATGATCCAACCCATGAATCTTGCGTGTCAGGGGCTGGGCGTGCTGGCGCCCTCCAATCCGGTAGCAACGATGCCTGCGGGGCTCGCTGGAATGACGATGACTCTGTTGCTGTACTGGCTGCTGTGGCCGGCTACATCCTGGATGTGCGTGATCAGCCGGTATTCACCCGCCGCAACCGAATGCGACGGCCAGGTCCAAGTGTAGGGCGCCAGGGTCAGCATGGGGCTCTCGCCCACCACGCGGCCGTTGGTCCTCAGGAGCTGGAAGCTCAGCCCGAGAACGCCACTGCCAGCGTCCTCCGCTGTGGCAACGATGGCCTGCCCCTGCGGCTCCCCGCTGTCTGCTGGCCCGCCAGACTCGACGGCGGCGGGGGTTACCAGGATCGCTCGCCCCAACGCAGGGTCGCCGAGGTTGGTGACGCCCTCCCCAAGCACATGCACATCCCCGGGGGCGGGCGATACGACGCGCCCCGTCGGCGCCGCGGTGTCGATCTGGACAGGGAACAGGAAGGCGGCCCGGTTGCCGGACATGTCTTCCACATCCAGGTAGAGCTTGTGAATGGACGCGCCCGCGAAATCAACGACGGCGCCCGAACTTGGCCGGGCCACGGTGACCCAGTCGACGCCGTCCAGGCTATACCGCATGCTGGACACGCCGGTTGCCGTCGAGCCCCCAATGAAGCGGTCGTATGCTGCCACCCTAAGGCTCACATCACTGGTGTACCAGCCGTTCGTGCCGAAGTCGCCAACCGTCGCGCTGATGGAAGGGCGGGGCGCCAGCGTGTCCGGTCGCCACCCCTGCCCCTCGACGAACGTGATGGCCTTCTTCACGTTGAACGTCATGGGGTACGTGTCCACCTGGCCGCTGGGCCACTCGATGGAAACGCTGACGGGTCGGGCCACGTTCTTGTAGCCCAGGCTGCCGTCTTCGTCGCGCGAGAAACTGAACTGCGGGGATAGCAGCGATTGGCCACCCCAGGAAGCCGCCGAACCGACATGGCGGGTGATTTCGATGTGCCCGGCGGTCACCGTCACGATGGCGCCGACGCCGTGGGCATTGGAGGACACACCCTCCAGGTTGACCTTGAAGTAGTTGCCCGAGCCAGACCAGGCAGCCCAGCCCATGTTGCGAAAGAGACGCACATGGTCGCCGTCGTTGGTCACCGCGACCAAATCCTCGTTCCCGTCCAGGTTCCAGTCCACAGCCGCGACGCCGCTGGTGGCCAGCACCGTCGACACTGTATCCAGCGCCTCAAAGCGTGCAATGTCGCCATCGCCGGCTTCCGCCGTGACATCGTCGAAGACGAAGAGGCCTTCGTCGAGCCGGTTCATGAGGAGCATGTCCTGCTCCCGCATGGCGCCGCTAGCGGCGCCATGGCCGACGAAGATGTCCATGTCGGCGTCGTTGTCAAAGTCGAAAACAGCGCAGCCCCAGCCGGTTCCCCGAGTGGGGAGACCCAGGCCAGTGGCAGCGTCGGTGAAGTGGCCGGTGCCATCGCCCAGCCATACGCCGTCGCGGACGCCGGCCTCGTGGGCCACGAAGAGATCCAGGTCGCCGTCCAGGTCCAGGTCTTCCCACGCCTGGCACGTGGCATCAGCGCCATCGGCGATGCCAGCGGCTACGGCGCGTTCGACGAATCCGCCGTCGGCCTGTGCGGTCCAGAGCTCGGCGCCTTGTGCGTAGTTGGTAACGTAAATGTCCAGCAGGCCGTCGCCGTTGGTATCGACGAAGGCGGCACTGGTGGAGCGCCGGGCGGTGGCCGCCATGGCAGCGCTAGTGACCTCCTCGAAGGAGCCGTCGCCCCGGTTGCGCATCAGAGCGTTGGCGAAGCCTGTCGCCTGGTGCAGGTCGGGCGCCTGCAACTCGGGGTTGCCATTCGTGAACCGGACCAGAAACAGGTCCAGCAGGCCGTCGTTGTCGTAGTCTCCCCAGGCGCCACCGAGAACCAGGCCATCCTGGGGCAGGCCGGAAGTGGCCGTGATTTCCGTGAACGTGCCATCGCGCTGATTGAGGAAGAGGCGTGCCATGGCGACGCCGCCCACCATCAGGTCGGGCCATCCGTCGTCGTCAACGTCGCCCCAGGAAGCGGAGTACGCGCCGCCGCCTACTGCGATGCCGGCGAGCTCGGTGATGTCAAAGAAGCGCTCGTCGCCACCCGAAAGCCCCTCCAGATCTTCCGGGCCCGCGAGGTTCTTGGAGCCGTCGTTGAGGTACAGCCGGCTCATGGGCTTGCGAGCATCATTGAGTCCCTCATCCGCGTAGCCGGGGTTGGGCACGAACAGGTCCGGGAACCCGTCCCGGTTGTAGTCCGCTGCCGCAGCACCTCCTGCCGGCAGCACATCGCGCAGGTTCTCAGGTGCCCCAAGGGACGGGTCCCATTTCATGACAGGGAAGCGCACGCCGGAGCCCGCGCTGACGTCTGGGAACTCGGCTGGAGGGGGTGTCCACGCCGAGGCGAGGGGAGCCATCATGCTCGACGCCAGCATTAATATGACAACAAGAATTGACCGGGAAACAGACGACGCTACCAAGGGACGACCCTCCAACCAGGCCGCTTTATCCCGCGTTTCTTTCATGAGGTTTGGGGTCGTTCGGCTGTTGCGACGGGGTGCCGGACTCCTGAATCCAGACTTCCGGCGCCAGGATGATGTCGTTGGGCGGGTGACACGGCGCCGCGGCGGGGGCGAAGAAAGCTACCGTGGGTGCTGGCGGACATGCCCAGGCGCGGCCCAGGCCTGCCCGGGGGCCGCGGCCAAGCCTTTACAAGCGAAGCCCACGCTGGCGTCCCATTGCCGAAGCAGGGTCGGCGTGCGAGGCGGTTTCATGGTTGGAAAGGGTCAACGGATAATTACGAGTGGGCTGGCGCGGCGCAGCGCAAGGCAAGCAATGGC
>JBFIJP010000314.1:0-4897 GCA_041600695.1 Thermoplasmatota archaeon
GCCTCTTCCGCATCTGCCCTGCCTCTTCCGCATCGGCCTGCCTCCGACGGTGCACCGCGCCATGGGCCGGCACCCCATCCGCCCCCTGCTCCCATTCGCGCCTGGTACCCTTTCCCTCCAGCCCCTTGGCCGCTCCTCCCCCTTGCGCCACCCCTTTTGCCACGCCCACGCCCAGTCCAATTGTGGATTTGGGCAATGGTTCGGTACGCACGCGCGCCGTACGACCCCAGCACCCGGTGGTCAATGGACTGCGCTACGTGCTGGGAGGCGGCGCGGGATCTCACCGCCGCGCAAAACAGGAGGCCGCCGGCGTTCACCGCGCCACAACCAGCCAGATCCGGCCAACGGCCCAGGAGCCCACCGTAACCTGGGTGGGCCATGCCACGTGCCTCGTTCAAATGGCTGGCATGAACATCCTCACCGACCCCAACTGGTCCAACCGGTTGGTGGGAACCGTACCCCGGCTGACGGCCCCCGGCATTGCATGGGACGACCTGCCCAACATTGACGCCATCGTGGTCAGTCACAACCACTTGGACCACCTGGATGGCCCGACCATCCGGCGCCTCCACCCGGACGTCGCCTGCCTAGCACCCCTGGGCCTCGGCCGATGGCTGACCCAGAGGGGCTTCAACACGGTCCACGAGCTGGACTGGTGGCACTCGGCCGTCGTGGAGGGCGTGGAACTCACCCTCGTGCCCGCCGTCCACTGGAGCGCCCGCACCCCCTGGGATCGCAACAGGACCCTGTGGGGCGGCTGGGTCGCCCGCGAGCACGGCGGCTCTGGCGGCGTCTACTTTGCCGGGGACACAGCCTACGGGGAACACTTCCGCAACATCGGCAAGCGGTTCCCCGGACTGGATGTCGCCCTGCTTCCCGTGGGCGGCTATGCACCGCGCTGGTGGCTGGGCGATGTACACATGACGCCAGAGGAGTCCGTGCGTGCGTGCACCGCACTCGGCGCAGCCCGCATGACCCCCATCCACTGGGGGACCTGGCGTCTCTCCAGGGAGCCCGTGCTTGAACCCATCCAACGCACCCGCGCGGCCTGGGCGAGCAGCCGCAGGCCAGCCGCCGACCTTTGGGACCTGGGACTCGGGGAAACCCGGACGGTCGGCGCCTCCGCATAGGTGCGGACGCCGGGCTACGTCAGTGGCCGAGCAAATCCGGCAGCCGAAGCTCCAGTTCCTGGCTGGTCATCACGGCGTCGCAGCCCGCCTCACGTGCGGCTGCCGCCTGGTCCGGTACGATGGTGGTAGCAAAAGCCACCACGGGGATGCCTGCCCCCTTGTGCGCCGCCTCCACCACGGCCGCGATGTCCACTGCGTGGGCCAGATCCAGGAGGACCACCCGCGCTCCCGGGGCCACCTGTTCCAGTTCGGCTTGCGAGAGCACCACGTCCACGACCACGTTGCGGCCCCGTGCGGCCGCCTCGATTCTGGACCGGATGAGTGAATTCTCCGTTACCGCGACAACGCGGCCCGTTTCAATCACGAGGCTACCTCTCCCCCGGGTCCCACATGGTACTCCGGAGGCAACAGGTTGGGAATACCTTCCTCGATGGGGTAGTCAAAATCGCAGGCTTCGCATCGCAGGCTCCCGGCCACAACGTTGTGGTGCCCGTCTTCCTCGTCGACGCGTAGCTCCAGTGCAGTTTTGTGGACGGGGCAGCAAGTGATTTCGGCAAGGTCTCGTCGCATCAGGCATCCTCCACGAGTTCGCTTTCGGGCTTATGAGCCGCGTAAGCCTGGAGGCTCCGCACGGGGAACCGACCCTCCACGGCGCGCTTGGCGACGATGGCGCGGACCGCCACCTCTGCCGCCTCCGCGGTGGCCAGGAACGGAATCTGGCGTTCCACCGCGACGCGCCGCATCGAGTATCCATCCCGCTTCTGGGGGGCCTCCATCGACTCGCTCGGAGTGTTGAGGATCAGTTGAATTTGGCCGTTCCGGATCAAGTCGATAGCGTCGGGTGATTTCTTCTCGTGGACTTTGTAGACAGTAGTTACGGGCAATCCTGCGCGCCGCAGGTCCTCGGCCGTGCCTTCCGTGGCCACGATCTGGAAGCCCATGGCGACCAGTTGCCGGGCGGGGTCCAGCAGCCGGGGGCGGTCCTTGGCCGCCATGCTGACAAACACCGTTCCCTCTGTTGGAAGGCCGTTTCCTGCCGCCTCCATCGCCTTGGCGTAAGCCATGGCGTAGTCGCTTGCGATGCCCATCACCTCGCCCGTGGACTTCATCTCCGGGCCGAGCACGGCGTCCACGCCGGGCAGCTTCAGGAAGGGGAACACCGGCGCCTTGACGGCCACGTGCTCCAGGACCCGGTGGGGCTGGATGCCGCCGTACCCCATCTCCTCCAGGGTCCGTCCCATGGCGACCTTGGCGGCCAGCTTGGCCAGCGGGACCCCCACCGCCTTGGCGACGTACGGCACGGTACGGCTGCTGCGGGGGTTGGCTTCGATGATGTACACCTTCTCGCCTTTGACGGCGTATTGGATGTTGATCAGGCCGCGGGTGCCCAGGGCCAGGGCGATGCGCCGCGTGTACTCCTCGATCGTGGCGATGTTGCCTTGGCTGAGGTTCTGCGGCGGAATGACCGTCGTCGAATCGCCGGAGTGGACTCCGGCCTCCTCCACATGCTCCATGACAGCTCCAATGATGACATCGGTTCCGTCGCACACGGCGTCCACGTCCACTTCGATGGCATTGGCCAGGAACCGGTCCACCAGAAGCGGGTGCTTGCGGCTCACCTTCACGGCGTCGCGAACGTAATCACGCAGCTCCAGCTCGTCGTGGACGATCATCATGGCCCGGCCGCCAAGAACGTAGCTGGGGCGAACGAGCACGGGGTAGCCAATGCGGGTCGCGATCTCGACGGCCTTGGCGTCGGTGAACGCGATTCCGGCCTCGGGCTGGGGAACCTCCAGTTTGGCCATCAGGCGGTTGAACTTGTCGCGGTCCTCCGCCAGGTCGATGGCCGCCGGCGGGGTGCCCCAGATCTGCGTGTTGAGATCCGGGCGGGCCGCCAGGGCGGCCTCCAGGGGGAGCGCCAGGTTGATGGCGGTCTGCCCGCCGAACTGCACCAGCACCCCGTCGGGCCGCTCGCGGTCGATGACGTGCATGACATCCTCCAGCGTGAGTGGGTCGAAGTAGAGCCGGTCGCTGGTGTCGAAGTCGGTCGACACCGTCTCGGGATTGTTGTTGAGGATGATGGCCGCAATGCCCTCCTCCCGCAGCGCCCAGACCGCGTGCACCGAGCAGTAGTCGAATTCGATGCCCTGGCCGATGCGGATGGGGCCGGAGCCGAGTACGAGGCAGCGCTTGCGCCGCTCGGCGACGGGCTTGTCACTGGGCAGCCCGGCCTCCGCATCGATGGGGTCGTAGGTGCTGTAATAGTAGGGCGTCTCGGCCTCGAACTCCGCGGCGCACGTGTCGACCATCTTGAAGTCCGGCACAATGCCCGCCTCCCGTCGCGCAGCGCGGACCCGGTCATCCTCCCACTTCCACAACCGGGCGATGTGTCCGTCGGCAAAGCCGAGGTGCTTGGCTTTGGCGAGCAGGGCCAAATCGCCGGGGGCTGCGGCCAGATCACGCTCCAGGCGCAGGATGTTGAGCATCTTGTGCAGGAAGAACGGATCGTAGCCCGACATGGCGCGGATGCGATCGACGGACCACTCGGCGGCCCCGGCGATGCCACGGCGCAAAGCCTCGGCCACCGCGAAGAGGCGCTGGTGGGTTGCAATTTCCAGCCTCTCCACCAGTTGGGCGTCCGACCACTCCACTGGCGGGTCCAGGCTGTCGGCGTCAATTTCGAGGCTGCGAACGGCCTTCAGCAGGCTCTCTTCGATGTTGCGCCCTATGGCCATCACTTCGCCCGTCGACTTCATCTGCGTGCCAATGCGGGGATTGACGGTGCGGAACTTGTCGAAGGGCCAGCGCGGAATCTTGGTAACGACGTAATCCAGCGTCGGCTCGAAGGCTGCCTTGGTCTTGCCCGTGACCGCGTTGGGAATCTCGTCCAGGGTCATGCCCAGCGCGATCTTGGTGGCCACGCGGGCAATGGGATAGCCGGTAGCCTTGCTGGCCAGCGCAGAACTGCGCGAAACACGCGGGTTGACCTCAATGACCCGGTACTCCCCCGTGTCCTGGTTGAAGGCGTACTGGACGTTGCAGCCGCCCTCGATCCGTAGCGCCCGGATGCACTTCAAGCTCGCCGCCCGCAGCATCTGATGGTCCCGGTCCGAGAGGGTCTGGCTGGGCGCTACGACGATTGACTCGCCCGTGTGCACGCCCATGGGGTCCAGGTTCTCCATGTTGCAGATCGTGATGCAGTTGTCCGCCGAGTCGCGCACAACCTCGTACTCGAACTCCCTCCAACCCAGCAGGCTCTCCTCAATCAGCACCTGCTTGATGCGGGAGTAAGCGAGGCCCTTGGCGACCATGTCATCCAACTCCTCTTCGGAGTAGGCCACGCCGCCCCCGAGGCCGCCCAAGGTGTAGGCGGGCCGGATCAGGACCGGGAAGCGACCGATCTCCTCCGTCACGATGCGCCGCGCCTCCTTCAGGGTCGATGCAACCGAAGCCTTGGCCACCGGCTCCCCGATGCGCTCCATGATCTTCTTGAACAGGTCACGGTCCTCCGCGTCCGCGATGGCCTGAAGTGGCGTTCCCAGCAGCCGCACACCGTAGCGCTCCAGGATACCCTTCTCGGCCAACTCCGACACCAGGTTGAGCGCCGTCTGTCCGCCCATGCCTGCAAGCACGCCATCGGGTCGCTCGTGCTCAATGATCTGCTCGATGCTCTCCGCCGTCAGCGGCTCCACGTAGACCGACTCCGCCATGTCCACGTCCGTCTGGATCGTGGCCGGGTTGGAGTTCACGAGGACAACCTGGTAGCC
>JBFIJP010000315.1:0-4860 GCA_041600695.1 Thermoplasmatota archaeon
GCAACGCCATTCTCGGGTTACCACGCGGCGGTGCGCGAATTGCTGGTGGGCTTGTGCCCGCACGGCGTCCACACGTTCGATTTCTCCAACGGTGCGGCGCTTGGTGATGATCCCAACGAATTCACTGACGGCGTCCACCTGCGCCCGGGCACCATGACCCTGGATGTGCTGCAACGCTTGCAGGACCCGGCCCAGGAATTGTGCGCGGGGCCTTGATGCTGTCATGGGAGATCGCGGCGTTTGCGCTGGCCGGCCTCGCCGCCGGCTTCGTTTCGGGCCTCATGGGTGTGGGTGGTGGCATCGTCATGACGCCGGTTCTCCACTACGTCCTGAAGCACCCGTGGCATGAGGCGGTGGCGCTCAGTCTTTTTGCGATCGCCTTGCAGAGCCCGCTGGGATTGTATCGGCATCATCGCAAAGGTGCTGTATCGTGGAGCATCGCCTTGCCCCTGGTGGCCGGAGGTGCCGTGGGGGTTCTGGCGGGGGTATGGCTGGAGCCGCGCATCGGGGTGCCACTCCTGAAGTTGGCGTTTGCCTTGGCGATGGTGTTTGCAGCGATCCGGCTCACGCAGACGCCGCGCGCAGGTCACGGCCGGCTGGGCTTGCCTGCCTTGGCGGCCATTGGCGTTGCTGCGGGAGTGATCAGCCGCCTGCTCGGAATCGGTGGAGGACTCGTGACGGTTCCAGCCCTGGCCCTCAGCGGTGTTGCGATTCATCTGGCGGTGGGGTCGAGCCTGGTGCCCGTGTTCAGCAACGCGGCCGTGGCCACCCTGGGCAACGTTGGCCGCGATCTGCCCTGGCTGGGTGGACTGGTCATGGCGGGCTTCGCGCTGGGGGGCGCCTGGCTGGGCGTCGAGTCGGCGCACAAGCTTCCGGAGCGGGGCCTGCGGCGCTTGTTTGCCGGCGCGCTCCTCCTGCTGGCCGCCTACGTCGCCGGCACCAGCGGTGCCTGGTAGGGCCGCCTGCTGCTGCCACGTGCCGCCCTGCTGCGCTGCCGCCCTGCTGGACCTGGGGGCCCCTGTCCTGCCGGCGCCTCGCGCGCCTGGTGCCGGCGCAAACCAACACCATAGCTTCTTCACTCGGGGGGGCGTCCAAACGGCCCGTTGGGGCTGTCAGTCGAGACCGTGTGGCGCGTGGTGGATAGTCAATTCCAGTGCGACGCCCTGTTCAACACCTACTGCTTCGTCGTGCTGTTTCTGCCGCTGGTCCTGTTGGGCTACTGGGCAGTTCCTCGCCGCACGTGGAAGCTGGGCTATCTGACAGCGATGAGCCTGCTCTTCTACGCGCTGTGGGATGTCCGGTTCGTTCCGCTGCTTCTGGCCAGCGCCGTCGTCGACTTTGTCGTCGCACAACGAATCGAGGCGGCCCGGCTGGCTGGCGCCGACCGGAGCCGGGCCAAGGCATGGCTCATCGTTTCCATCGCCTTCAACCTGAGCGTTCTTGCGTTCTTCAAGTACGCCATGTTTTTCGCCGAAAACGCACGCAGCATCTTCGATCTGGCAGGCATCCCCGTAACGATTCCCGGTTTCACCATCGTTCTGCCCGTGGGCATCTCCTTCTACACCTTCCAGACGCTCAGCTACACCATCGATGTGTACCGTGGCCAGGTTCCGGCCACCCGGAATTTCCTGAAGTACACGTGCTACGTGACGATGTTTCCCCAACTGGTTGCGGGACCCATCGTCCGTTACGCCAAGCTGGACGAGCAACTAGATGCCCTGCCCGCCAGGCCCCACCGTGGCCTTCTGGTCACGGGTGCGTCCCTGTTCATCTTGGGGCTGGCCAAGAAGATTCTCGTGGCGGACACCGTGGCCCGCTTTGTCGAACCCCTGTGGGCCGACCCGCATGCCCTGACCACGGTGCAGGCGTGGTACGCGGCCTTGGGCTACACCATCCAGTTGTACTTTGACTTCAGTGGCTACTCGGACATGGCCATCGGCTTGGGCGCCATGATGGCCTTGCGCTTCCCCATCAATTTCAACGCGCCCTACCAGGCGGTCAACATCAGCGATTTCTGGCGCCGCTGGCACATCAGCCTCAGTACCTTCCTGCGCGACTACCTCTACATTCCCCTGGGTGGCAACCGGCTAGGCGCCCGCCGGGCCCAGATCAACATGATGATCGTGATGTTCCTGGGGGGCCTCTGGCATGGTGCCAACTGGACCTTCGTGGTCTGGGGCGTTTACCATGGGTTCCTGTTGGCCAGCTACCGGCAGGTGCAGCCCTGGTGGGACCGGATGCATGTGGCCGGCCAACGCGCCGCGACCCTGTTCCTGGTGGTCATCGGCTGGGTGGTCTTCAGGGCCAACAGCCTAGGGGACGCAGGGGCCGTCTACCGTGCCATGTTCTTCGGCGCCGAGATCGGCCTGGAGGCCCTCACACCCTTCGGAGTGCTCCTCCTGCTCGGCATCTACACCTTCATGGTCCTCGCCCGACCCACCTCCCAGCTCCGCATGCCTGCCAAGCCCTGGCACGCCGCCGTCCTCTCGACGCTGCTCCTGGCCACCATGGTCATGATGGGCAGCGGACAGAGTCCCTTCCTGTACTACCAGTTCTAGCATGACGGACCCAAGCCCCGCCCCCCCAGCCGAGGACCCGGACGTTCCCTTCCTGGCCGCAGGCATTCCGTGGGACCGCCTGGGCCGATTCCTTCGGGTACTGGCCATCGTGTTCGTTCTGGAAGGAACCCTCCTGATTGGCCTGAACGTGGTGGTCAACCCCCGCTCCGACTTCCCCTTCGACACCTTCCAGCCACTCATTCCAAACACCCATCAAATCAAGCTCGACCTCTACGAAGAATACCTGGAGGAGGGCGCGCCGGATGCCGTGATCCTGGGCACCTCCCGGGCGCGGCGCCTCGACCCCCAGGCCATCGAGGATGCGGGCTACGGCCGGACGTTCAATTTTGCCATCGAGGCGGCGGAAATCGAGGATGAATTGGCTGTGTGGCGGTGGCTCATCGACCAAGACGAAGCCCCCGAGCGAGTTCTTTTGCTGCTGGATCTGGACCAGTTGCGGGGCGGACAACCCCTGTCGCTGCGTCTGGCCACGAACCCGGAATTGAAGCCCTACACCGACGTGCGCGCCGGCTTCCTCGACTACGCCCAGTGGGCCGCGTTTTATGCCACCAAGCCGGACTACGTCCGCGACACCGGCACCGTCCTCTGGTACAGTCTGGTGGGCTTCCCCGAGACACGCATTGCATACGACGCCGACGGGGGACTCGCGGACAAGGACGGCGACCCGGAGCGCTACGTCAACACCACCCGGGGCCAACAGAACCTGCGGCCCTTCTTGGAACAATACTGGAAGGACTACCTGGGCTTCCAGACCCCGGCCGCCGAGAAGAGTCGACTCTTCCAGCAGCTCGTGGGCGAAGTGCGCGCCAGCGGCGCCGCCGTGGACATCATCCTGGGCCCCCTGCAACCGGACTATCTGGAGGTCCTGGAGGCGAGGACCCCCTTCTCCCGCCTGCACGCGGCCACCATCCAGGGACTGCTGCAATTGTGTGGAGAGGCCCGGGTGTTCGACTTCACCTACCCGGAGACCCTCGGCATCGATCCCAACCAATTCGTCGACGGCGTGCACTACCAGGGAGAAAACGTGGAGCGGATCATCGCCGGACTGGGCAACAGCGCGCTCGACCTCTGCACAACCTGAGCGCAGGCCAAGCCGCCCCTACTGGAAACGCTGATGAGCATGGCGCCCGTGTTGCACAAAGGGCGATGTTCAAGCGAATCCTCATCCCGGTCGACCCCTCCAAGCCGTTTGGCGCCGCCAACCAGTACGCAGTCGACCTGGCCCACCGCTTTGGCAGCACGATCGTCGCCACCTACGTCATCGACGAAAACCTGCTTGGGCCCAGCGCCCAGCAAACCACCGGCGCCATGGACGAAGCCCTGGAATGGGTCGGCCGCGACGCCATGGATGACTTCGCCCTCCACCACCCAGATCTGGAGGTCAACAAGTGCCTCGGCTACGGCTCGACTGCCACGGCCCTCTTCCAGATCGTCCTGCAGACCGGCGCCAGCGCCCTGGTCCTGGGGGGCTTTCGAAGCCGCGCAGCCCGCGCCGCCGGCGGATGGGGGTCGGTTGCAGGTGAAATCGTCCAGCACGCCGAGCGCCCCTGCTTCATTGTCCGCGAACCCTCCCGCCTGCCCACCAGCGGCGATCCGATCATTATCCCCTACGACGGCAGCGAATTCCCGCGCAAGACCATCCCCAATATCACGGCGTTCGCCGAGGCAACCGGGAGCCGGCTGGACCTCGTGCACGTGTGCTCCAGTGGCCACGAGGCGCAAGCCAAGGCCGTCCTGAAGGAGGGCGTGGCACTCATCTACGACGAAAACCCCGGCGTGGAAGTGGACCGGCATGTACTGCGGGCCTCGTTCCTCAAGAGCAAGGGCCGGGTGATCCTCAACCATGCCCGGACGGTCAACAGTCCCCTGATCGCCATCAGTCGGCTGGGTCGCGCCAGCCTCCACACGGGACGAAGCAAGACCGTCGACTGGCTCATCGCGCACAGCGAGAAGCCGGTCTGGGTGGTGCGCCGATAATGGAGGCACAATCCGGTCTTGACCGCCGCGCCTACCGCAAGATGGCGGTGGGTGTCCTGCTGGCACTCATCCTGTTCCTCGTCCCGACGCCCCAGGGCCTCACGGACGAAGCGATGCGGACCCTCGCCATCTTCGTCCTGGTCATCTACTTCTGGGCCACCGAAGCGCTGCCGCTTCCGGTAACCGCCCTCATGGCCGGCGTCGGCCTTGTGGTGTTTGGCATCGCCGACACCCCCAACGACGCATGGGAGCCCTACGCCAAGGACACCATCTTCTTCCTGCTGGGGAGCCTGATTCTCGCCGA
>JBFIJP010000316.1:0-4848 GCA_041600695.1 Thermoplasmatota archaeon
CCAGCAGACCCATGAGACCCATCGGCCCAATGCCCGGCGTCTGCTTGGGTCGGGTGAGTTCGCCGCTCAAGATCAGCCCCTCCTCCGCCTCATCCGGGATGTCCTGGTCCGTGACAACCCTCGTGAGCGTCCGAACGCCGCCCTGGACCGCCGAATTGGTAGTGCTGGTTGCTGTCAGCGTGATGTCCGCCGTGTCCCCGGCAAAGGCCCGGTCTGGCGCGCTGACCATCAGGGCGAGCGTCCTCGGGACGCCGGGCTCCAGGCGAATCTGGGCATCGCCAAGGATGGAGCCCCACTCGGCGTTGGTGCCGCTGAGCCCCAAGTCGAAGATGTCGGCAGCGGCACCCCGGTAGTCGAGTGTAAAAAGATAAACAACGCTCCGGCCCGGATTCACGCTGCGTTCCTGGCCGCGTTCGCCCACGACCAGCTCGATGCTGCGATCCGTCGTGAAGGCCAAGTCAACGCTCTCGTGGTATTCGAAGAGGGGAAGCATCATGGATGACGCGGCCGGGTCGATGGTGTACTGCGCAGCCTCATGCTGCGTGAACCCGGTACCGGCCATGGGCAGACCTGTCATGATGATCTGCACAATGAGATTGCGCGACTTGTCCCGGAACGTTGCATGGGGAATCAGATCCGACTCGGGCGTCGGAACCAGATCCATGGTGACCTGTAGGGGCCCCGACTGGACGCCGGCGAAGCTTGCATTACCTTCCGCCAGAACAATCTGGTTGACGTTGCCCTGCTGGAAGAAACCCCGGCCACGCTCGCGCTCCTCCAGGGTCAACACCATGCGCACCTCGGCGTCGTTGACCGGCGCCGGCAGGTCGATGGAGGTCGTGAAGCTGCCAAGGCGCGCAAGATCGAAATCGAGGCCAATGCGAAGCTCTGGGAGCATGGGAATGCGCCAGAACGCGAAAGCCTCGGGGTCGCCGCCGAAGGCCGCCAAGAGGCCCGGCGGAACCGACGCATCGGCCGGAATCGCCAGGCCGGTGTCGAGGTCATCAACCGCCGAATCCGCTGCATTGAACCAGCCATCGCCGCCAGCAAACACCGTATCAAACGGCGGCTGGGGCGCGTTGAGCAGGGCGCCGTGGAACCAGACGGTATCATGGTGGCCCGCGGGCTGCGGAATGCGTGGCCAGTAGACACCAAGGCGCGCGGTCGCCATGCCGCCGTCGTCCGTTTCAAAGATCGCGTCAAATGCGTGCATCTTGCCGTGCTGGTGAACGAAAGGAATCGAGACCAGGATGGTCACGTTGCGCGATTCACCCGGAGCCAGCTTGAGTTTCTCCGAGTGGGCCACGTCCCACGTAGGATCAACGCCGGCCAAGCGCAGCGACGCCTCCTGGTTCTCGGCGCCCCGGTTGCTGAGTCGAACCGAGTAGGAGAGTGTGGTCGCCTCGCCATTGGTCCACCGCACCGGGTCCAGAACATCCGTGAAGAGGTCCCCCCGCTGGGTCTCCACGCCGGTCATCATCGTGTAGTCGGGGCCATCGCCATCGCTCGGGGCACGGTCGGCCCAGTTGGGTGTCCCCGCGCGCGCGGCGCTTCCTCCGCTGCCATCCGGGATCCCGAACTGGAAGTTGGGGCTGCTCAATGCCTGGACGACGACATTCGTAATGGCGCGCCCCCGCGCCAGGGGTGCCTGGTCGTGGTCAAGGAGCAACGCGCGCGGGATGGCCGCGATGACCCGGCTTCCGCTGGTGTCGACCGTTGCCTCCACGCGGTGTGCCCCGCGGAAGGCGGAGTCATCACGTCCCTCGACAAGGAATGCCGTCGGTTCATTGCGATCGAACACGTCGTCCCAGGGCTGCCCCGTGGGAAGCTGGATGTATGCGCGGTAGCCTCGCTCACCAAACGAGAAATCGATGGTGAACGTCAGACCTCCCAGGGATGGCGACGTTGCCGCCGCCGCTAGATCGTCCACGGCTACGTAGAGGGCCAGCGTCTCCGGGTCCTCCCGGTCCACGCCTGCCGCGACAATGTCAAGGGCGGGCTGGCCCGCCGGGTCAGCCAGCAGATTTGCCCCGTCTGGTCCGCGGATCTGCACGTCGCCGGTTGGATCGGCCAGCAATTCGACTGGCGTATCCTGGGCCACGGTAGCCAAGGGTACCAGGAGCAGCGCTAGCGCCGCGAGCATCCATCGCATTAGCAGCGACGTAGGCCGCGCGGCCTTAGAAGTTGTGGTGCTAGCGGGGAGGTATGGCGTGCTAAGCGGGCGGCAGCCGGCGCCGCCTTGCCAGGATTCCAAGCATTCCGATGAGCAGTAATACGCCCAACCCGGGTGATTCCTGGTCCTTGGTCAGTTCATTGCCAAGCAAGCGCGCGTCAGCCGCCTCGTCTGGGATGTCACGATCCGTGACCACCATCGTCAGCGTGCGAATGCCACCCTGAACCGCCGCGTTGGTCTTGCTGGTCGCTGTCAGGGTCACATCCGCGATGTCCCCGGCAAACGCATCGGCCGGCGCCGCCACCTCGATGGCCAACTGGCGCGTCTCTCCTGCCTTCAGCGTGACGACGCGGTCACCGATAATGTGGGCCCACTTGGAGTTGGTACCGGTCAGGCTCAGATCAAACGAGTCCGTGAAGTCGCCCGTGTAGGCGAGATCGAAGCGGTAGATGATGCTGCGGCCAGGGTTGACGGCGCGCTCCTGGCCATCGGCGCCCACCTTGAGCTGGATGCTGCGGGAGGTGACGAATGACAGGTCCACCGGGTCGTGGTACTCGAAGAGAGGCAACGTCATCAGGGTGGCTGCCGGATCGAGTGTGTACGTGGTGGCCTCGGGACGCACCGCGGGCAGGCCCACCAGGGCGCCGCGAAGCTCAAGGATGAGGGCAAGGTTGGTGTTTTCCTCGAAGGGAATGAGGTCGTACTCTTCCACGATGGGGAACGTGACGGTGAAGTCGGTGGGGCCGCTGACAACGCCGGATGCCCGGGCTGTTGCGTTGCCGAGCATGTGGTACTGGTACGCCGTGCCCTGATTGCCGAAACGCTCGGTGGGAATGGCCTTGACATGGAAGAAGCCAACCTCCAGGCGCGGATCGACGGCCGGAATCGGGATGTCGATGCTGGTCGTGAAACTCGCCGACCGCATGAGGTCGAAATCGAGCCCCATGCGCAGTTCCGGGGACATGCGAAGCAGCCAGCGCGCAAGACCTTCCCGGCCTGCACCAATGCCCGGTGGTCCCGCCGTGATGGCAGGGATGGGAGAGCCCTGGTCGGCCTCGTCAACGGCAGGTTCTGCGGGGTTGAACCAGCCGTCAACGCCAGCGAAGGCGGTGTCGAAGGGAGGCTGTGGCGGATCCAGGGCAGCGCCGTGGAACCAGAGCGTGTCGTGGTGGCCGGCGGGCTGCGGGATGCGCGGCCAGTAGATGCCCAGCTCGGTGGATGCCAGGTTGCCGCGCTCGTCGTCAAAGGTCGCGGTGAACATGGCCAGTTTGCCGTGCTGGTGGACGAATGGGATGGACACCAGGATGGTGAAGTTGATGCTGTCCTGTGCGGGGGCGCGGACCCGCTCGGAGTGTGCGATGGTCCAACTCGGGTCGTTGCCGCGCACGGTCACCTTGGCGTCGACGACCTTGTCGCCCACGTTGGCCAGACTGAGGTGGTAGGCCAGCGTGGTGGCTTCGCCGTTGGTCCATCGCACCGGTTCGTTGGTGGTGGCAAACAAGGTGCCACGCTGCACCTCGGTGCCTGTCTGGAGGGTGTAGCTCGGACCGGCCTCTCCCATGGGGGCCCAATCCATGACGGCAGGCATGCCAAGTTCGCCGACCTCGCCGGCGGGGCCGCGCAGGGGGAAGGTGAAGTAGCCCAGCGATCGGGTCTCCACGCGGAAGTCCTCAATGTTGCGGCTGCGGGCCAGCGGCGCGTTGTTGTGGTCGCGCACGGCGCTGCGGTCGAAGATGACCGTTACCTGGTTGTCGGCGAACACGACTTCGGCCTCGGCGTCGGCCACGTTACGGAAACTGTCCGGTGCAACCTCCTGCTGGACCCAGGCCCGGGTGACGGGACGGCCGAAAATGTCGTTGGTCGGGTTGCCCAAGGCGGTTTCGACGAGGATTCGGTACGCCTGCTCACCGTACGCGAAACGGAAATGAAAATCCGGGTCAGAGAAAGGAATGGGCTGCTCACTGGTTTCTTCGAGGGAAACCACGGTGGCATAGAAGCCAAGCCGGGCCTCGTCCTCGTACCACACGCCGGCTTCAACCAGATCCAGGCTCTCGAAGGAACCGGCTGGAATCGTGGTGGTTGTGGCGCCGTCGGGCGCGACCATGGACACGTCGCCGGTGGCGTCGGTTACCAACGCGATGGCTCCGGTCTGGCCCCCAACAGGGACGCTTGTAGCCATCAGCAGGAGGACCAGAAGGAGCGGTCGCTGAACCATGCACTTGACTTTGGAATGCGCTACTTGACGCTTGTGGTGGCGTTGCACGGAGTCAGCCATGCTGGGCTGGAGTTGTAGCGCCGGGGCCCGTCCCCCGTCCCCGGCTGTTCTCCTGTGCTGTCCTCCGGTTCGTCGTGGTGGACGGGGTGATCGTCGCTGCGGAGGCCAGATCCGCGGCGGGGGTCTGGGGGCCCCGGGAGGGGTGCGAAAGGGTACGCCTGGCAACGTTCGACGGTGCACGCGGCGGCGCTTGCGAGGGCGTCCGGGGCCCCGTGGGGGGCCGGCGCCCCGTCCCGCACCGTCGCGCACGTCAAATACTGAGGGCGGTCCTCGCCGCCGCGTGGCTAACCTCTACTGGCCCCACCGGAGCCAGTTCCGGACCGCCCGAACCAAGCGGCGACGCCGCCTGCGAGCCTGGAGCCAGGCCGAAATCCAGGCGAAGCAGGTGCTGCTGTTCAGC
>JBFIJP010000317.1:0-4846 GCA_041600695.1 Thermoplasmatota archaeon
AGCCCGCCTCAAGGGAACCAAAGTCGTCGTCATCGCGTGCGAATACCAGGCCACCTCCAACAAGGCCGACGAGGCCCTCATCATCCGCAACGGCACCGACACGGCGCTTGCCCTCGGAATGGCCCAGGTGGTCATCTCCGAAGGAAAATACGACGCCAACTTCGTCAAATCCTTCACGGACCTTCCCCTGTTGGTCCGCGAAGACACCCACATGCGTCTCAACGCCAGAGACATCTGGCCGAACTATGTGCCCAAAAAATTGGAGCGGGTTCGGATGCTCAAGGACGACGAGAAGGCCGGGCTGCCGTTCACCCACCAGGGGCTCACCCTGACCGCAGACCAGCGAGAGGCGTGGGGCGACGCCGTCGTCTGGGACACCAAGACGGGCGAGGCGAAGGCGGTGAGCCTGGAGGAGGTGGGAGACCATTTCCTCCGGTCGGGCATGGACCCGGCTCTCCAGGGCAGCTTCGAGTTAACCCTCGCAGACGGTAAACGCGTCAAGGTCCGCCCACTCTTTGATGTCATCCGGGAGCATCTTGATGCATCCTACACGCCAGAGGACGTGTCTACCATCACCTGGCTGGCCGCCGACTCCGTGCGAGACCTTGGGCGTCAAATCGCAGCCAATGCCCGCAAGACCCTGTTTGCCTGCGGCATGGGGCCCAACCACCACTTCAATGGTGACCTCAAAGATCGCGCCATCTTCCTCCTGGCCGCCCTGACGGCCAACGTCGGAAATGTCGGTGGAAATGTCGGTTCCTACGCCGGAAATTATCGTGCCGCCTTCTTCAACGGATTGCCCCTGTGGGCCACCGAAGACCCCTTCCGGGCCAGCCTCGATGCGGCCGCCAAACCATCCGACATCAAGGTCAAGAAATATTTCAAGTACGAATCGGCCCACTACTGGAACTACGGCGACCGGCCCCTGCGCCGCGGCAGCAAATTGTTCACGCAAAGCAGCCACATGCCAACACCAACCAAGTCGCTCATGCTGTCCAATTCGAACAGCATCATTGGCAATGCCAAGTGGCATTACGACGTGGTCATGAACACCATCCCCAAAATGGAATTCATCACGGTGGCCGACTGGTGGTGGACGGCGAGTTGCGAATACGCCGACATTGTGTTCGCTGTCGACGGGTGGCCCGAGACCAAACAGCCCGACTTCACGGCCAGCGTTACCAATCCCTTCCTTTACATCTGGCCCGTCACACCCTTCCAGCGGCTCTTCGACACCCGGGCCGACGTCGAGGTGGTGGCGGGCGTTGCAGCGGCCCTGGCCGACCTGACCGGCGATCGCCGCTTCCGGGACTACTTCCACTTCGTACACGAAAACCGCAACGATGTGTACATCCAGCGGGTTCTTGACGGCAGCAGCACCACTTCCGGATACGATTTCGCAGACCTCCACGCCAAGGCAAAGGAAGGAATTCCGGCCCTTCTGATGACCCGCAACAGTCCCAAAGCCATGGGCTGGGAACAGACCGTGGAAAGCAAACCATGGTACACAAAAACCGGACGCTTGGAATTCTACCGCGACGAAGAGGTTTTCCGCGAGAATGGAGAAAACCTACCGATCCACCGGGAGCCCGTCGATGCGACGTTCCACGAGCCCAATGTACTGGTCGCCAGACCACACCCGTTCATCAAGCCAAAAACCCCTGAAGATTGGGGATTCAAGACCTCTGATGTTGATGCAGAATCGCGCCAGGTGCGCAATGTTCTGGTGGCTCCCGACGCGCTGGAAGCCACCCACCATCCGCTTACCGCACGAGGGTTCACACACATCTATCTGACACCCAAGTACCGCCACGGCGTCCACACCACCGGGGCGGACACCGACATGCTGGCTGCCTGGTTCGGCCCCTTCGGGGACATGTATCGAAATGATCGCCGGATGCCCTGGGTGGGCGAAGGATACGTCGACATCAATCCCGAGGATGCAAAGGCCATGGGTGTTGAGGATGGCGACTACGTCTGGATGGACGCGGACCCGCAGGATCGCCCGTTCCGGGGCTGGAAAGAGGGCACCACCGAGTACAAGGTGGCGCGGTGCCTGATGCGAGCCCGCTACTACCCGGGAACGCCAAAAGGAATCGCGCGGACCTTCCACAACATGTTCATTTCCACGTTTGGGAGTGTGCAGGGGCACGAAGAAAACCCCGACGGCCTGGCCCGCAGCCCGGAAACCGGTTACCAATCCATGTTCCGCTACGGCAGCCATCAATCCGCATCCCGTGCCTGGCTCCGGCCGGTCCTCATGGCAGACGACGTTGTGCGCAAGGACTTCTTCGGACAGACCATCGGGAAGGGGTACGAGGTTGACGTCTACACGGTCAACGGTGCCCCGAAGGAATCGTTCGTCAAATTTACCCGCGCCGAGGACGGCGGCATGGACGGCGGGCTTTGGCGGCCGGCTGCCCTCGGCCAACGGCCAGGCTACGAAACCGATGCCCGCAAGCGCTTCCTGGCGGGTGACTTCACGAGGAGCGTTTGACGATGCCCAAGAGCTACAATTGGCAAATCGGCCGAGAGATGGATTACTGGTACGAGCACGAGCGGCCCGAGCGGCAGTTCGCCATGGTTTTTGACACCAACAAGTGCATCGCGTGTCAAACCTGCACCGTCGCCTGCAAGAACGCATGGACGTCGGGTCGTGGCCAGGAATACATGTTCTGGAACAATGTGGAAACCAAACCCTGGGGGGGCTTCCCGCAGAATTATGATATCCAGATCATGGAGGCTCTTGGCACGCAAGAGTGGGACGGCGACCGCTACGCAGGAAAAACCATTTTCGAGGCGGCGCCGGAGGGCGAGCGGGTGCTCGGCTGGCGCCCGGAGTCGGAAGACTACGCCCATCCCAATATTGGCGAGGATGAGGTGTCGGGCCTGGTGCAGCGGGGCATGCGACTGCTGGGCGAGCATTCGCCCTGGATGTTCTACATGCCGCGCATTTGCAATCACTGCACGTATCCTTCGTGCCTGGCGGCCTGCCCGCGGGGGAGCATCTACAAGCGACCCGAGGATGGCATTGTTCTGATTGACCAGGATCGTTGCAGGGGCTACCGGGAATGCGTCAAAGGCTGTCCATACAAGAAGCCGTTTTTCAACCCGGTCACGCAGATTTCGGAGAAATGCGTCGGCTGCTATCCGTTCGTCGAGAAGGGCTACCAGCCGCAGTGCGTACAGAATTGCATTGGCCGCATCCGGCTACAGGGATTCATCAATCCGCCCGATTCGGCCCGAGCGGACAATCCGATGGATTTCCTCGTCCATGAGAAGGGATTGGCGCACCCGCTGTTTCCCCAACTGGGCTTGGAGCCAAACGTGTACTCTGTCCCCCCGATACACGTTCCAAAACCCGTCATTGCCCAGATGTTTGGCCCCCGCGCCGTGAAGGCGGTGGAAGTGTACCGGAATGCCAAGGACGATCCCGAGATCATTGGCCTAATCCAGTTGTTCGGGGCCACGGACCGGACCCTGCACCGATTCAAGATCCAGGGAGACGAGGCCATTGGCTACGATGAAGATGATGCGGAAGTGGCGCGGGTGCCCATGTACGAGCCGCAAATTGTGCGCGATCTGACCGACCCGGCACTCGGCGTGCCCCGGATGAACATCACGTGATACCATGGTCGAAAATATTTCAGTCAAGAACGTCGCAGACGTACCTCTCGATCCGGCGCATTCCGCCTGGCATGGGGTCGCCCCCACCCGGATCGGATTGTTTGCCCAGAAAATGGTGGCGCCCCACGGCGGCGGAGACGTTGACGGCGTCGATGTGCGTCTGTTGGCGAGCAAGCGTCACTTTGCCGTGCGCCTTGAGTGGGACAACCCGACCCGGGAGGATGCCATTGGGCTTCGCCGGTTCCGGGACGGCTGCGCCATCATGTTCCCGGCGGTCATGGCAAGGGAGCCGCCGGCTGCCATCATGGGTTCCAAGGATAATCCCGTGGTGATCTGGCACTGGAAGCCGGATTGGGAGAATCGCCAGCAGCAGGCCGCCTACCGGGAGGAGCATTACCCGCAATACGGCGACACGTACAATCCGCACAACGAGCGCTTGTGGAACAACCGCGGCGACCGACCAGCCGGAGGTGAGGCGGCGAATGTGGTGGTTGCGGAGGGATTTGGAACCGTGACGCGGACCATCGACGCCGACCTGGAAATCAAGAGTTGGCACGGCAATGGCAAGACGAGCGTGGTTTTCCGTCACCCGCTTCCCATCAGTTATCCTGCCATCAGCGCCGGAGCGGCGTCATTGCTGAATGTGGCTGTGTGGGACGGCGCCCAGGACGAGGTTGGATGCCGCAAGAGCGTATCCTTCTCGTGGCAGCCGTTCTCCCTGGCGCCCAGCGCCAAGGCGGTGGCCAAGGCCGGCGCGCAACTGGCCAACCCCCCCGTCGTGCTGGCTTCGCTGAGCGCAGCGGCTGTTGCGTGGGTCATCCGTCGGCGGATGCGAATCGCGGAGGAAACCGTCGAGGCCCCCGATGCCTGACGAGACTGGGGCACCGGGCGCGCCGGACGTGTATGGGCTGCTGCGCTGGGGCTTCTTCGTTACGGACGACCGGGCGTGGTCGGTGGTTCGAAGTCCCCTGTGGCGGGATGCTCTGCTGGCGGCTGCCGCCGAGCGCGGGCTGGATTCGCTGACCGAGGCCATTCACGAACTCCACCAAGCTGCGTCCGGCTACCCGGATCGGGACGCTTGGGAGGCTGCGTACAGGGCCCTGTTTGACGGCCGCGTCGCATGCCCCCCGTACGAAACCGACTACACCTGCACGCATGTGTTCATGCAGGCGCAGCAGTTGGCAGACATCAGCGGATTCTATTCGGCGTTCGGTTTTGC
>JBFIJP010000318.1:0-4838 GCA_041600695.1 Thermoplasmatota archaeon
AGACGGCAACCAGCCCAACGCGTCCTTCCCTAACTTGTCCGCCTACACCCTTGAGGACGTCCGGCGCTGGGCGCAGGCGTACCGCGTGCCCATCGTCATGCCCGAGTCCTTCCCGTGCCGCACCATCGAAGCCAGCCGACTGCACTTTGCCGCGCAGGCGCAGGGTCACGATGTGGCCAAGCGCTGGATGGAAGCGGCGTTCGAGGCTCACTGGGTGCAGGGGCGCGACCTCAGTGACGCCAGCGTCTTGGGCGACCTGGCAGACGAGGTGGGCATTCGGGATCCCCTGGCGGCCGTGACGGATCCGGAGAACAAGCGACGCCTCGTGGAAGCAACAGGTGCCGCGTACGCCGCTGGCGCCCCCGGTGTACCCTTCATGGTCATCCATCATCCGGAGCGCGACGTGACCGAGGGCTTCTGGGGTAACGACCGGCTGGCCTGGGTCGAAGCGGTCATCCTGGGGGGCCCGCTGCCATCCCAACTGTAGACCGTACGCGTGCAGCGGCAGGTGACAGCCAAGCGGGGTCACCATGGGCAGCGGATCGCCGGGCACCGCTTCAAGGCGCCGTCCAGGCGCAGCCGCCTGGGGGCCCCCGACTACCCCTTGCAGGTCGGGAGTGACGATCGGATAGCCTGATGAAAAAGGCCGTCGCCGGACCGTCGGCGAACGCATCGTCCCCATGCCCGCTACGTCCCTGTTGGAACCGGCACCGCTCCGGATCGGACCGGGAAGATGACCCGTTCACGGACGGCGCAATGTTGAACAACCGCAGCAGCCCCAGCCGCCGCGAGGTTGACCAGTCAACGTTCCTACTTTACGTTCAAGTAGGCCGCACGGCTGCCGGCCAATATGGCACTCGACGACTACGCGACGTTGTTCCGCTACCTCCACATCTTGGCTGGTATCACCTGGATCGGCCTGCTCTACTTCTTCAACCTGGTGAACCTGCCGCTGCTCAAGTTCGACCTCAAGAAGCCCTTCGAGGTCAACATGGGTGAGAAGGCATCGCCGAACATCACCCTCAAGACCTTGTTCTGGTTCCGATGGGCGGCCATGTTCACGTTCCTCTTTGGCCTGATTCTGATCGAGGTGGGCCGCATGGGCGTGGGTTCCATGGGTGCCTACTTCATGGACACCGTGGGCGGGAACATGCTGCTGCTCGGCGTGGTTCTCGGCATCACGATGTGGTTCAACGTCTGGTTCCTCATCTGGCCTAACCAGCAGAAGATCCTGACGAACAACAAGAAGATCGCCGCAGGTGCCTCCGGCGCCGACAAGAAGGCCATGGAGGCCGAGAACGCCAAGGCGCTCCCGATCGCCAAGAACGCCAGCCGCTACAACACGTGGGCGAGCGTTCCCATGCTCTTCGGCATGGTTTTCGGAGCCCACCCTGGCGGCAGCTCCTGGGGCGACTATGTCGTCCCGCTGGTCGTCCTGGCGGCCCTGCTGGGCCTGATGGTGGTCTACTCCAACAAGAAGTGAGCCGGATCCTCCCTCTGCCCCTTCGTCCCCTCGCCCCTTTGCGTCGTTTCGTCTCCGCTGTTCTTCTATTTTTTTGTGCTGCCTACTGGATCAGATAGGCAAGCCCGGCTGTCCCGAAGAGGAACAGGACAAACCAGGCCATGAAGCGGGCCGTGCGCTCGCTCTTTGCGCTCATGTGGGTGCAACCACATCGGGACCTTCAGTTTGTTGGCCGGCAGTCGTGGGACGAATCACCCGCCAGCCCCGCAACGTGGCGAGCTCGAGCAGCCGGGAGCGCGGGTTGACGCACACCCCATGACCGACCGCCTCCAGCATGTGCTTGTCAGAGTAGTGGTCAGAGTAGGCCCAGCAGTCGGCAGGATCGACGCCCCGGGCCAGACAGTACGCGCGCAGGATGTTGGCCTTGTCCGCCCCGTACAGGGGGCCATCGACTTCACCGGTAAGGCGGCCGTCCTTGACTCGCATGTCGCAGCCGATCACCTCGATTCCTGGCGGGAAGTGCCGCAGGCATCGTCGAACGACCTCGGTGAGGCCGGTGGTGATGATGATGCAGGGCCGGCCCGCTGCCTGATGCTCCTTGATCTCCTTGAGCAGATCAGGGTAGATGAGATCGGGAATCCGTTCGTCCACGAAGGGGTCGAGCTTCTCGAAGTAGTGGTCCACCGGGACACCCTTGAGGCCTTTGTAGGCGGCGCGGATGATTTGGCTGCGGCGCATGGCGCGCGCCTTGTACAGCCCGGTCTGGAGCCCCACCCAGGCGAGGAAGGACGCGTACTTGGCGCGCGTGGCGAGCCGCTCCCGCTTACCGACGCCGTCCTCCTCCATGGTGCGTTCGTGGCGTTGGAACAGGTACCATCCGTACAGGGGGCCGATGTCGTCGGCAATCAGCGTCTTGTCGAAGTCAAAGAAGGCGAATCCGGCCACGGGGGGGCAATTGTTGGCCATTCACCGCTCCAGGTATTGGCGCATCCAGGCGGCGGTTGCGCGCACCACCCGTTCCCCATCCATGTCGCCCCAGGCGGAATGGCCGCCCATGTGGTGCAGGATTTCCTTGTGGCCGGCCAGCGCCGCAACCACGCTGCGGCTGTGGGCAGGATTGACCACCTTGTCGTTGTCACCTAGGACGCACAGCACGGGTTGTTTCACGTCGCGTGCCCAGACGCTGGCGCGCATCTCCTTGGCCGCCTCGTAGTTTCCCAGGTTGGCCTGCTGATCCAGGAAGCCCACGTTTTCGCCCCAGCGCACCGCCTCTTCGGAGACAAACAGGTGCTTGTAGTCCACCTTGTACGGAATGGTGCGTGCGTCCTGCCCGCGGCTCTCCATCCAGCGACTCCAGGCGGCCATGACTCCGTAGCCCAGCTTCTCGTAGAGGCGCAGTTCGTCGTAGAGCCGATCCACCGGGTGCACCACGACGCCGGCGGCGAAGTTCTGTGTCTGGGCCAAGGCGGCAATGGCGTAGGCGCCTCCCAGGCTGTGGCCGACGATGCCCAGTTTAGCCTTGGCGCCGGCGTGCTCTCGCAGCACTGCGACCGCGCCGTCAATGTCCTCCAGCGCCCGTTCGACGTTGGTACGCCCCCGTTCGCCTTGGCTGGCGCCGTGGCCCCTCTGGTCGAAGGCCAGGACATGGAATCCGGCGGCGGCCAGTTCCTTGCCGGCGTCAGCGAATTCCTTCAGGCACGAATTGAAACCGTGCACCAGCAGGATCCCGCCGTGGCTTCGCTTCAGGCGTGGCGGCGCGTGGTATTCTCCGTACAGTTCGTCTTCGCCGACGCGGAAGGCGACGATGTCCATGCGGCGGGAAATTGGCAGCGCGCTTTACGTCCTCCGACCGGCGCCGCGGCCCGGGTCGCCCTCCGGGTCGATGTCGGGATTGACTTCCCGGTCGACCGGGCGCCTCAGGGGTTTGGCGTGCTGGGCCGCCAGCGGCACCTGGGCTCGCGGCGGTTTTCGAGGCCACGGTTCATGGCTGCCGCGCGGCACTCGGGTGGTGGTTCGTCCGCGCGATCCCCCGGTCAGGGGGGGACTCCGGACGCACCCGGGAGGCGCCGGCGCCGCGATGGGGGTCGCGGCGACGGCCCCGCTCCCTTTTTCACCGCCGCCAGGGTCGCGCCGCCGTGGACCCTCTCGCCGCCTTCCGGGCTGAAACGCAGGCGCTCTTGTCCGAGGCATTTGCCTCTGTTGGGTACGACGGCGAGTTGCCGGCACTGGAGACGCCACCCAACCCGGCGATGGGCGATCTGGCTGTACCCTGCTTCCCGTTGGCGCGGGCCCTGCGCAAGGCGCCGGCGGCCATCGCTTCGGAGGTGGCAGCGGCGGCGGCTGGGCAGGTGGCTCCCGGCGGCTGGATCACGCAGGTGGCTGCGGCCGGACCGTACGTCAACGTGCGCATGGATGGCCTGCGGCTGGCCCGGGAGGTGCTGGCAGACCCTTCACCTTGCTGGACGCCGGAGCCGGTGCCCGGAAAGATTCTCTTGGAGCACACCAGCGCCAATCCCAACGGCCCCCTGCATGTGGGGCGGGCGCGCAACCCGATTCTGGGCGATACCCTGAATCGGCTGCTTCGCGCCGGCGGCCATGATGTCGAGACCCAGTATTACATGGACAACCTTGGCCGGCAGGTGGCGCTTCTCTACTGGGGCAAGACCAACCTGGACGGAGCGGCGCTGCCGCCAGCGGCGCGTGACAAGCCGGACCATGACCTCGTGCGCTACTACCAGGCGGCCAACGACGCCATGAAGGCAGACCCCGCCGTCGCCGAGCAGGTCAAGGCAGTCATGGCGCGCCTGGAGCACGCCGATCCAGAACTGCTGCCGGCGGTGCGGGAAGTGTACGAGTCTTGTTTCTCGGGCATGCGCTCCAGCCTCGAACGGCTCGGCGTCACGTACGATTCCATCAAGGACGAGAGCGATGTGGTGGTCTCCGGCGCCGTCGAGAGCGTCATGGAGCGCCTCAAGAGGAGCCCCCGCGCAGGCGTCGAAGAGGATGGCGCCAACTACCTCGACTTGTCAGACCACTTGAAGGGACAGAAGGACCGGTTCTACTTCACGCGCAAGGACGGCACCAGTGTGTACGCGACGCGGGATGTGGCCTACCACGCCTGGAAGGCCGAGCAAGCCGGCCCCGATGGACGCCTCCTCAACGTTCTGGGCGAGGACCACCGGCTCCAGAGCCTCCAGGTCGGCGTGGCACTGGAGGAACTGGGCCACCGCAAGCCCGATGTCGTGTTCTACTCCTTTGTGACGCTCCCGGAGGGCAAGATGAGCACCCGCATGAACCGCGTGGTCTTCCTGGATGACCTGATGGATGAAGCGGTGGAGCGGGCACGCAAGGAAGTGGAGGCCCGCCGCGGGGACGA
>JBFIJP010000319.1:0-4830 GCA_041600695.1 Thermoplasmatota archaeon
GACTGGACCCAGATCCTGCCCCTGGCCAGCCTGCCCCTGGCCTTCAGCGTCACCCGGACGGTCCTGCGGGATCACCCCGACCGCGCTGCCCTCAATCCGGCCCTCGGTGGCACGGCGCGGTTGCTGCTCGTCTACGGGCTGCTGGCCATGGTGGGGCACCTGTTGGGGGCTTAGCGCACGCCTCATCAGCACGAATCGAGGCGGCCGCGGCCGCGGCAGAACCGGAGGTCGCGCAGCGGCGCGGGGCTCCAGATAGGAGATTGCTCTCTTCTTGCCGCGCCAGCGAACTTGGCCTGACGGTTCGCGCTCTCCGGCTGCGATAATTATATGAGGTCTGAATCGTGTTTTCCGCCCGGAGGCAAGATCATGCTTGAACATCAGAACATACCAGCCCTGGCGATATCGGCAGCCCTGACCCTCATCCTGGTTACCCTGGCATCCGTGGATGCGGCCAGCAACGAAGGAGTAGAATTCTGGGCGATCGACCTTGACAACCTCGGCGGCGGTGGCTCGTTCGGAATCGTCGTAGCGAACACGGGGACTTCCGATGCAACCGTAACGGTCAGCAACACCGGCGGCACTCTGCAGAGCCAAACTGTGCCCTCGGGCGGATTGCACACTTTCTCGTTGCCACGTGCAATGGTGCAGGGGACCGGCGTATCCTCTGCATCAACGTACCTTGTTCAGAGCGACGGCCCCATCGTGGCCTATCAGTTCAACCCGCTCCAAAACGTCTACACCAACGACGCATCCCTTCTTCTGCCTAAGCAAACCCTCGGCACAGACTACTTCGTGATGAGTTACGAGCAAGCCTATGCGTCTGTCCTGCGCGGGTTCGTCACCGTGGTGGCAACCGAGGACGACACGGAAGTTGCCGTCACCGTTACGGCCAATACGGCGGCTGGCGGAGCAATCCCGGCCCTAGCCGCCGGCGACACGGTGACCTACACACTCAACGCCTTTGAGGCCCTTACCATCGAATCCCTGGGCGTCGGCGACGACATGACCGGCACACATGTGGCATCCGCAAAGAAGGTCGCGGTGTTCGGTGGCAGCGAGTGTTCTTTCGTGCCCACCAACCAGTATGCGTGCGACCATCTCGAAGAGCAGATGTTCCCGACATCAACGCTCGGCAGCGGCTTCGACTTCTGCCGCAGCAAGCCCCGTGGCACGGAGCCCGATCTGGTACGGATCGTGGCCTCCTCGGATGAAACGACGATTTCGACATCGCCGGCCTTGCCCGGCACGCCCGTCACGCTGAACGCTGGCGAGTGGGTTGAGTTGACCGCTTACGACAATGTTGAGATTGACGCCGATGGCGCGGTGCTAGTGGCACAGTATCTGGTTGGTCAGTCTTATGGAGCCAACACCGGCGACCCGGCCATGATCCTGGTTGCCCCGAGCGAGCAGTACCGCTCCGAGTACATGTTCCTCACGCCGAGTACGTTCGCGTTTGACTACGTGACCGTTACCGCGCCCGACGGGGCCACGGTGACGCTTGACGGCACCGATATTCCGGCTTCCGACTTCGTCAGCATCGGGAGCTCCGGCATGTCCTGTGCAACGGTCGCGGTCGCGGACGGCACCCACGAGATTTCCAGCGCGGCGTCCTCCTTTGGCATCGCGGTGTACGGCTACGACCAATACGCCTCCTATGGCTATCCGGGCGGCCTGGAGTTGGCGGAGATCAACTGCAACGAGGAAGGATTTGCCGCCCTGCGCGACGCCACGGGCGGCGCTGCGTCGGGCACGGTTCATCAGGTGGGCGAGCCCATTGCGGATGAGCTGCTCGGCATCGGCACCGATGTGCATATCATCAACTGCGGCCAGGTGGTTCCCCTGGAGCACGCCGTTGAGGAAACCCTCGGCATCTAGGCGTTGGTGACCTTCGTTTCCTTTTCTTTTTCCCCCCTCGACCCATTCTCCATTTTCCCCTTCGTCTTTTTTTTAGGGCCAGGACTAATGAGCCGCTCCGGCTAGGCGCCGCCGTGACCTTTGGCTGCCATGCCCTTCGGCTCCCCCTCAAGATTCCCTATGCGTGGGCACGCGGGGTGCAGCACCACCGCGATGTGGTGCTGGTGGAGGATGGCGGCTGGGGAGAGGTGGCGACGCCGCCCCATGAACCGCCCGTCGACCCCGCGCGGGTAGCCGGATTTCGTGGCCACGCGGACGCCGCCCCGGCGCGCATCCGATGCGGCCTCGTGGGCGCCCGGCTGGATGCTGCGGCGCGCGAACAGGGCATGTCCCTCGCGAGCCTTCTGGCGGCTCGGGTGTCGCTGCCCTCCGGGCCGGTCGAATGCAATGCGCTCGTGCCGGTCCTGCCGCCGGACGCAACGGTGGCGGCCACCCGGGCAGCGGTGGCGGCTGGGTATTCCTGCGTGAAGGTCAAGTCCAACGGCAACCGCGCCGCTGATATTGATCGGCTCCGGGCCCTGCGGGATGCGTTTCCATCCCTGCGGCTGCGATGGGACCCCAACAGCTCCTACGACCCCGATTGGGCCGTTGAGCACTTGCGCAACCTGGAGCCCTTCGAATTGGACTACGTGGAGGACCCGGTGCCGCCAGCAGCCATGGAAGCCGTCATTGCCCGGAGTCCCGTGCCGGTGGCCCTGGATGAAGGCGCCATCGATGACGCCGCCATTGCCGCATCGGCGGCCCCGGTGGTCATCATCAAACCCCAGCGCGTGGGCGGGTCCGATCGGGCAGCCGAAATGGTCGCATGGTGTCTTGACCATGGCCGGGCCGTGACCGTGACCAACAGCCTGGAGACCGCCGTGGGCCGTGCCCATGCCCTGGCGGTGGCCAGCCTGAGCAGGAGCCCCGCCGGCTTGGCCACCGACGTGTTCCTGGCCCGAGATGTGGCGGACTTCCCCACCCGGCCCCACATGGAACCACATGGGCCGGGCATTGGATTCGAGCCGGAGTTACCGGAGTTGCCATGACCTCGCCCGTCCGCCTGACCTGGCGCGATGAAGCAGGAGCCGAACACCACTTGGCGGCCGACGCCTTCGAACACCGCGTACACCGCGCCGTGGGCGTCCTGGAGGGTCTGGGCATCCAGCCCGGTCACCGCGTGGGCGTCCTGGCGGGCAGCAACCCGCTCCATGTGCTCCTGCACGCTGCGGGCCGGCGGTTGGCCTTCGCGGTGTGCCCTCTGGATGTCCGGCTCCCGGCCGCCGGACTGGCCGCTCAGATCGAAGCGCTGGGCACGGAGGTGGTGATCTGTGAGGCCCCCCTGGCGGCGGTCGCCGCCTGGGAGGGTCCCGTCATCATCGGCAACCCGGACGGTACGGATTTGCAGCAGATCAGAGGCACCCTCAAGGCCCCGCACAACCCGGGTGGCGGCATCACGGCGGTGCTCTTGACCAGCGGGACCACCGGCCAACCCAAACCGATCGCCTTGCCCCGTCAGGCACTCGCCCGCCACGCCCGTTCAGCCCATGCCCGTCTGGGCAGCGGGCCCGAATCCGTCTGGCTCGCCGTGCTCCCGCCGCTGCATGTGGGCGGCGTGGCCCTGATCCAGCGCTGGCTCGACGGCGGCCACCTGGTGCTGCACCCCCGCTTCGATGCGGCGGCCGTCGCCGAGGCTATGGACCGGCACGCAGTCACACACGTCAGCTTGGTCCCAACGATGCTCCACCGCCTCCTGGAGGCGGGCGGGCGGCCGCCCGCGTCCTTGGCATGCGTCCTGGTGGGGGGCGATCGGTTGGAGCCTGCCCTCGCGTCCCGCGCCCTGGCTGCGGGATGGCCCATCTACGCCACCTATGGCCTCACCGAGGCGTGCAGCCAGGTGGCAACCGCCACGCCTGACGAACTGCGGGCCCGGCCAGGCACCAGCGGGCTGCCACTGGACGGCGTGCAAGTGACGATCCTCTCTGAGGTGGGGCAGGCGTACAGCGGCGACGAGGGAAAAATCGTCGTCTCCGGGCCAACCGTCGCTGGCGGCTCCTGCCGTACCGGCGACTGGGGCCGCCTGGAGGACGGCTACCTGTACGTGGCCGGCCGGCGCCTGGACCGAATCATCACCGGCGGAGAAAACGTGGACCCCATCGAGGTCGAGGAGGTTCTGCTCCGCCACCCCGACATCGCCGACGCCTGCGTGGTCGGCGTGGACGACATCGAATGGGGAAGCCGCGTGGTGGCTGTTCTGGTGCCCGCGGGGGAGGCCCCGGCGGCCAGCGACCTGGACGAATGGTGCCGGGCCCACCTCGCCCCGCCGCAGCGCCCGCGTGCGTATCTGTTCACCCAGCACCTTCCCCGCACCGATTCCGGTAAGTTGCAGCGCGCCGTGGTGCGACGGTTTGCGGCCGACGACCCAAGCTTGTAAGCACGGGCGTCGCTGCCGCCCCGTGGCCGACCAGGATGTCTCCGACGAGGCCGTGGCCGCGGCGACCGGCCGCTCGTGGCGCCAGTGGTTCCAACTCCTGGACCAGTGGGGTGCCCGCGACTTGACCCACAAGCAAATCGCCCAGCGGATTTTCGATCACACGGACACCGACGGCTGGTGGTCGCAGATGGTCACGGTGCGCTACGAGCAACACATCGGCCGCCGCGTGCCCGGCCAGACCCACGCCGGCGACTTCCAGACCAGCGTCTCGCGGACCGTCCACGGCGATGTCGAGACGGCATGGGAAGCCGTCCTGGGGGCCCCCTGGCTGGGCCCCGCTGCTCGGTGGGACGAGGGTGCCCGCTTCGACGCGGACTGCCCCGTCGAGGTCCGAGCCGTCAAGCCTGGCAAGATGCTACGCTTCTGGCGCTTCACCGACGAGGGCCGCTCCACCGTCGAGGTGGACTTCCAATCCCGGGCGTCCGGAACGTCGGTCCGCTTCC
>JBFIJP010000320.1:0-4821 GCA_041600695.1 Thermoplasmatota archaeon
ACCCACGGGCATGCGGCCTCCCGCAAATGCGCAATACGTCACCGTGTTGGTCGCGTCGCCAGCGACACTAACCGCGACACAGCCGACGCCGACAGTAGCGCCGAGCGCCGCAGACCCGTGGCCACAATGTTCGGCATCATTGCTGGAGTCGCCCGTGCCGCTGGCAGCGACGCAGGCCACGCCAACGTCGCCGAGCCGGCCGCCGACCAAGGGCAGGTTGCTCATGTCCGCATAGCTGCATCTCGTTGCGTCGTTGGACGCGTTGCCGCTGCCGCTGAGCGCGATGCAACTGACGCGCAGGAAGGAATCGCTTCCACATGAGGCGGCTTCGTTTGAGGCGTTCCCCGTGCCGGATGCCGCAATGCACCCAGCACCCGGCAGGTTCGCGGAGCCCGCGCAGGAGCCCGGCGCTGCGCTGGAGGCATTGCCCGTGCCACTGATAGCCACGCAAGCCACGATGTCTTCGCAGGTGTCGCCACCGGTGGAATCGCCCGTGAGGCTGACGGCCAGCATGGTCGCACACGAGTCGCCGGCCACCGTGACATCGATCGCGTCTGCGCAGCCCGGTGCCAGCACGGCGGGCAGGGGCGTCGCTGGAATCAGGAGCATGGGGCCCCCGCGCACGCCATCGCCGTCGATTGCCATGCAAGCCAGGGCGGCGTAGACTGCCAGAACATCGTCCGGGACTCCCACGTAGCACCCGGCCGGTGCCGTGGCCTGTCCAGCGCCGCTGATGGACGAACAGCCTGCAACGAGCGATGCGCCGACAAGGACACCGCCGCAGTAGCCGCCTGCCGAAGCATTCCCGAGCCCGCTGACGGCCAGGCACCCAAGGGAAGCGGCAGCTCCCGCGAACGTGGATGCAGCGCAGCCGTCGCCTGCGACGGTCGCGTCCCCGGCGCCCGAGATGGCCATGCAACCCACTGAAATGCCCGTGCCCCCGATCACACCCAGGGCGAAGCAGTAGGCGCCCTCTTGCGTGGCGTCGCCAGTTCCACTCACCGCGATGCAACCCACAGCAGCCAGGGCGCCCAGGTAGCCGTAAGCCCGTCCGCATTCGACGGCCCTGCTTTCGGCATTGCCAAGGCCGCTGAGCGCCAAACACCCAACGCTCGTGCCAGCGTACGTCGTGGTGCCGGTGCCGGCCATGTTGCAGGACTCGACATCGTTGCTGGCGTTTCCTGCACCGCTGACGGCGAGGCAGCCGACGAAGAACCGAGCCGGGAAACCGGCGCTGTAAGCACATGATTCTGCGGAATTGGACGCGTTACCTGTGCCACTAAATGCGACGCAGCCAACCCCCACGCCGACTGGCGAGACGGGGCACCCGCGGCCCGCTGCATGATTGTCTGCGTCGCCGGTGCCGCTCACGACGATGCAGGCGACTGGCCCGTTGCAACTCGGGTGGCTGCGGGCGTCGCCTTGTCCGCTAGCCGAAACGTAGCGGGCGCAAGTGTCCCCTTGCACGTCCACATCGACGGCGTCGGAGCAGGCAGCCGAGGCCGGATCGACGGCCTGTGAAATTGCAACAAAAAGACACGCTGTGATGATGGAAGTTCGCAATTGCTTGAGCATGGGCAACCTACCTTTGGGCCAACCCGCAGGGTTACAAAAGAGAAACCGAACGCCAGCCCCCGTAGGGCAGGTGCTCGCCTGCGGCACGGGAGCCAAGAGCCTTCCAAAGGGCGTCGGCGCCGGGCCGTCCGGAGGCGGGGTCCTCTCTGTAGTCCGCCTGCGCAGGTGTCCCGTCGGGGATACGGTGCACCCAAAGTTCCGCCACGCGGCGCATCCGTTCTTTAGGTCCCGAACGCTGCCGACACGTGGATCCCCGCATGCGCTGGTTGGCGATCACAGGGGCAATGGCCGCGTGCATGGCGGTGGCGTTCGCCACGTCCGACCGGCTGGTCATCGGCTCCGCGCTGGTGGTGGCCGGGGTGGCCGCGGCAGTCCCTGTCATCTTCGGCCGCGACCGCTGGCCCGCATGGGTGCCGGCAGCCCTGTCGGCGGCCCATATCGCGGCGGCCGGGCTCTCCATGCTGGAAATCGACGATTGCGGAATCGGCTGGATCCCGCCCGGCATCCAATACGTCTGGCTCAACTACCTGAGCGCCACACGAGTCCTGGGCCCCCTTGTGCTCGCCCTGGCGAGCGCCGCCCTGGTGCCCCGTGACGGCGCGGCCGGCCTCTGGGGCGTCATCGTTTCCCTGCTGTTCTACGCTTACGACATACCGACCATGGATGCCCTGTTCTGCGGACTTCCCGAATGACCCGCACCATCCTGGCAGCCACGACACTGTCCGCGGTCGTCGCCGTCCTGGCAGGCCTTTGGGGCCGCTACGAGGGCGCGATGCTGTTGGTGCCCCAGGCCGCGATGACCGCCACGTCTGCGTGGACGGCTTGGCGCGTGGCACGCATGGCTCCACGCACGCTGCCGGCATTTTTGGTGGCCTGGCTGGTGGTGATCCGGATCTGGTCCGCCAATGAGACGGAGGATGGCCGCTGCGCACGCTTCGGATTGCTGCCCAACGAGGTCCACGACGCGTTGATGGGCGCCGAGGGGATGTTGCTGGCCGCTGCCGCGTGCGTGTTGCTGGCGGGCGTCCTGGCACGGCGCACAGAGGCAGGCCGCTGGTTGATGCTGGCGGGCTTCCAGGGCGTCGCGTGGAGCTTCGCGGAGCCCTGGTTCAACGGCTGCGGGTGAACTCAGGCCGCGGGGACGCCTAGACGGCAACGGGACGATCAGGGCAGCCGCTGAGGCTTGCACGTGCCTGGCCGAAGATAACGTCTCCAAGCGGTGTTGACAGCCGGTTCTGGACCGTGATACTGTCGCCGTCCACGATCGTCTCGTGCAGCGCCAAGCTGCCGGCCGCAGTATCAACGACCGTGTTCGGCGGCACCTGCCACATTTCCCCACTAAGATTCATGCGGACATCTCCGGCGGAGCTGCCACAAGTCGCCGTAGCCACGATCTCCATGGCCTCGGCGCGCAGCCCACCAATCAGCACCTCAGCCAGCGACACCACGCTGCGCACACCGCCAGGCTCGGCCGGTGTGGGCAACCATGCCGCAACATCACTGCGCGCACCAACGAGCGTGACCGGCCCCAGCGAGGCGAGACCCACCGCCTCCTGAGCTTCGGCACCGGTCAAAGTCCGAAGATCCGCTCGAGCCAAGCTGTGGCCGAGGCCGGACAGCGCCGTGGCTTGCGCCTCCAGCCAGACCGGCTTGACGACGATGGCGCCGGATGCGTAACCCGCAGCACCCAGCGCATCGGTCGCCGTCGCATCAAGGGCATGGAGTCCGGCCGGCAGGCGGCCCGCGAAGCCAGGGCCAGTCGCGGTATGGAACGCGGCGCCGTCCACGAGCAACTGCGCGTCGGTCGCATCGCCCTCCGGGTCGCTAACCTCGGGCCAGACGCGAACCATGTCAAACGTGGTTGGGTCCGCCGGCGTGCTGCCAATGGCGACCTCAGGCGCAAGGTTCTCGACGAGGATGTCCTGGCAAGCCGTGTCTTGATTGCCCTCATCATCCATCACGCTCAGGCATGCCTCGAACATCCCGACGCTCGAGTACCGGTGCACGACCTCAGGGCCGGCAGCGCTCTGGCCGTCGCCGAAGGTCCACCCGTGTTCCACGATGGTGCCGTCGTCAAAGCTCGTGCTGGTGAAGTCGACATCCGTCAACCGGTCGGTCGGCACGGGCGCCGCCGAGAACGCGGCGACGGGGTCAGCGGCGTCGCCGACCACGACCACGACCGGGATATCCTGGTGGTGTCCGTCGCAGTCTTCAACCCGGTAGGTGAACTGGTCGAGCCCCTGGAAGGAACCATCCGGCGTGTACGTGATGATGCCCCGGGCCGCATCCACCTCGACCGAGCCGTGGCCCGGGTCGGTGGCGTCCACGAGGATCCGATTGACGGGGTAGATTCGCCCCGTGCTTTCGTAGGTGAAGTGGGTCCGATACACGTTGGCCGTGAACTGGTCCACATCGAACCACAGGCGCGCCTCGCACGAAGCCACCCGCAGGTCGTCGAAAAGAGCGGAAGGCCTGCCCGACTCCGTCAAGGTCGCCTGCCCGTAGCCCCACGCCTGACCGGCCGCAGCCGCCGGCGAGCGCAGGACCACAGCAGTCACGAAGTCGAAGGTGCCAATGGCATCGCCGGCCGGGCTGGTGAAGCGAAGTGGCTCAACACGGCCGTCGCCCTCATGGAAAGTCTCGTAGGCGAAGCCGGAGCCCCCAATGACCCCTTCCAGTTCCAAGTCGCCGAACGTGAAGCCCACCGAAGCAGGCGCAACACCCACCAGCGACGGCAAGCCCTGTTGCCCCGTCAAGTGCCCGTTACCACCCTCCAGGCGGTCGAACGCATAGAAATCCACGCCCCCAACTCGCACGAGCCACTCGTTCGTCACATCCCAGGCATCCAACTCGGATGCGTAGTCCATCCAGACCGTCTGATGGGCGATCAGATCATTCTCCAGGACCGGAATCGGCACGGGTACGCCGGGATCGGTGCGTGCCATGTCGGGAACACCCAAGCCATGGTCGGCGCCCGCAGGAACAGCCAGCGGGATCAGCGTCAACAAGATCAGTGCGCGCAGCTTCATGCGCAGTGACACGGCTCTTCCATTTTATCGGTTACGTCTGCGCCTAACGGCCAAGCTCGACGGAAAGCTCGCCTTGTTGTCATTTCACGGCGCCCCCGGCGGCCTTGGCCGAGCCGGGCGGCGCAAGCCCCCGGTCAATGCCGATATCGCATTCAACGGCGGCTCATGGCATGGCTGCACGGCCGCGAGCAGCTGCACGCACATTCCAGAAGTCCTC
>JBFIJP010000321.1:0-4814 GCA_041600695.1 Thermoplasmatota archaeon
CTCGCCGCCCGCCACAATCATGGCACCATTCAGGGCCCCAGCACTGGTCCCAACCACCAAGTCAGGCTTGAAACCCGCCTCGTGAAGCGTCTGCCAGCAGCCCGCTTCGTAGGCGCCACGGCTGCCGCCACCGCCCAGGACGAGGGCTTGTTTCTTTGCCACGTCGGCGCCAAGACCGTGGCGAGGTAAAGGGCGTCGCATGGCGTACCGATGCCTCGCCCCGGCAGCACAAGCGTCAAGCCCTGCCGACCCGCTGGGCCCCCGTGGCCCCGCTTCGACGCAGCGCCCGGCTGCCGGCCTTGGCAGTCACCCGCGCCGTATGCGTCCTACTCCTATTGCTGGCGGCGTCCACATGGCTACCCGAGTGGCTTGCTTACCCTGGCGGCCGCCTGCGCTGGCCCGTCATCGGCTAGCCGCAGCGGCGGCCGTCGCGGTCGGCGCGCTCCTCACGCATGCCTGGACACACCAGCACGCCCGGGGGCGCTGGGACGCGTGGGGCGCCGGAGCCGCGGGCGGCGCCATGGCGGCCATCGCCTATGCACTCGTGATCCTCTTGGGCTTGTACGTGCCCGCCCACGGCCCGGCCGCGCTGGTGGGCTTGGTATCGCTCGTGCCCGTGGCGATCGCGGGCACCGTCTTGGGTCTCGTGTGGGCTGCTGTTGACGTTCTCGTCGAACGAGGCTTGGTGGGGCAGGATTAGCCTACAACCCCATCGTCAAGCGCGCGATCCCGCCGCAATGTCTTGGCTCAGCGGCTAGGCCTAGACAAGTCCGTCCGCGCCCCCTGCCCGGGACGTTCGGGAGCGGGTCATGGAGTCAGAGGATGGAAGGGTGGCCGTCGGCAAAAGCATGGACACTGCCACCGGCCGGTCGCAGGAGCTGGGTCGGACGGGGGCATTTGAACAAGGAATCAACGAATCGAGTGAATCTCGCCCGCCTAAAACCACCTGTTCTGGGCCACAATTTTTCCCTTAACCCGGACAGTAATGGTGACCTGGCCCAACATGGAGTGATGCGAATCAACCTCCACGTCCGTACCTGCCACTTGTAGCGATTGCATTCCGCCTGAGATCCCGAAGCGGCAGAGCTCGTCCTCGCCGTAGAGGATGCGAGTGCGCCCGATCCACCGGTCGTAAGCGACGCGGATGGTCTCGGTGGGCGTGATCTGGACATTTGTCGCCGGCACGGCTGCACCTCCCGGGCGCGCGATTCGCGCATCGAGGTCTGCGTTTAAAGCCCGGCCCGGGGGCCCGTCATTGGGGCGCCGTCCAACCAGCGCACGCAACGGCTTCGACCTAACCCGCCGCGCCGCAGGATCTGTCGGGTTGAGTGCGTGGTTATCTGGACGGGTGTGGGCGCATGGGCTTTGCCCTGAGCTCAATTTCTTGTTTCAGGTGAGTCATTTGCTCATGCAGCACATCCAACACCGCATAGGTAGCTGCCAGGTGTGGAAACTGCTCGAGAACTTGTTTCCGGCCTTCTTCACAATAGACATCCGGCTTCCTCTGGACGCCCCGCACGACGCTTGGCTGGAAATTCCAGCGATTCAAAAAATGCTTCAGGTAATTGTTGGCAGAAACCCACCTGGTTTTCAAAAACTCGTGTTCTCGAACCAAATCCCGGAGCGTTCGAATCCCGGTTTCAGCAATGTAGACCTCCTGCAGTTCACCGGCCTGATGCTTCTTCGCCAACCGCGTGGCATCATCGTCGTCCGATTTCTTTCCAACAGGGCCCGTCCTCGGCGGAATGACTGCCATCGCATTCACGCCCTGGGTCCGAAACAGGTCCATCATCCATTCGTGAACACTGCAAACCTCCAAAACGAAATCGTGATCCGGGTAGGTCTTCGCCAGCCTGGTCAAAGCAGCTCGCGTGCTTGGAATTCTCTTCGGTTTGACCAGGGTTTGATCCCAGTGCCGGACAACGTACGTACAACTCGCCTTATGCGCATCAATGGCAACCACGGGCTTCACGTTTTTCACCTGCCGGATCGACCGGCACAGATCGTCAACGCGTAGCCCGTGATCGCTCTAACGACGCGTTTCCAAATCAGCACCGGGACAACGTCCACGGCAGACGTACATTACCACTTGTTAGATGCCGCTCAGGTATGCATCGACGATGTCCCAGGTCTTGAGAAACAGATCCTTCCTCTCGTCAGAGGTTATCGGGACAACATCGCCGTGCCGGGTGGCATCGGCGGCATCCTTCAAATGACGAACCGCTTCTTCTGTGGTACCGGCGACTTGGTGAAACCTGCTCCATTGCTCGCTCTTCTTGTCAAGTCCAATCCCGTGTGTGCGAGCACAGTGTTGACGCAGGGCCTCGATTGCCCTGTAGCAATAGAACCCAGTGTCGTCTGCATGTTGCATGGCTGCCGACAGGTCCGCCAGACACCGGTGAAGCAACACGCCATGTTCACCGGTTGCCTTGGCGTGGATTTCTCGAAAGCGCTGTTCAACGTTCAGGTCCTTGTTTCGCTCCACCAAGCAAGGAATGTCAATCCCCAGCACTGCATCGAGATCGTCGACAGGGTTAACGATCCGAGCAATCTCCACGTCGTACGCGTAGCCGCGGATGAAGCCGACGATGGCGAGTTCATTCGTCACCACCGTCTTGGCCAGGTTTCGGAGGTCGTAGACATCCCATTCGTGCTCGGTTTCGATCCACACGGCAATCTGGTTGAGCTGAATCTTGATTACGACCTTGACGGCCCTTCCCGAAGTGAGGTGCTGTGACATGAACGAGTTTTCAAGGCTAACTTGGGCACGTGCGGGATGTACCATCCCTAACAACAGGTACGTTTTCATAGAAGTCTAACCCGGGGCCCGAAGGCCAGCTTGACGAAGAACGCGCTACTGCCGGATAATCTCATGGCATTAGTATAGCCAGTGCGAGAAAGAGCGCTCCGCCGCCGAGCCAAGCGGGTACAGTGAACTTGATTCCATTGCCGAGATCAACCTTCGAGACGCCGGCTGCTAGGTATCCCAGGCCGCCAAGGACGAGAACGGCGATTCCGATGGCCAGGAAGAGCAAGTTCACAGCAGCGAGGCCCGGCGCAACATGGGAGCCCCCCATCTCGGACGTTTCCATGGGGATGGTGAACGGACCCGCAGCGGCATCTAACGGTCGAGGTCAGCCGCTCGGCGCGAGGCGCCGAGTCGGCTGGAGCGACTTGTTCGGCCGCGAGTTGGACCCTTTCCAAGGCACGATGTTTGACTGCACGCCCCAGGGCATATGCCGCCGGGCCGCGTTTTATCGGCGCGTACAACCGCCGCCTCGATAACACCTGTACTACCTTTATAGCAGTCCGGCACTATGACATGACATGACTCGCGAGGAGCCCGGCGCCGTCTGGCACCCTTATGGCCTCTCAGGGGACCCGTTCTTCACGTCGCCGCTCCAGATGACCGAAGGCGTGGCGCACGGCATCCACTTGTTCCAGGGCGACGCCCGCCGCGAAACAGCGGACCGCATAGTGCGTCGGATCCTGAACAGCGATAATAGCGTCCGGCTCATCGAGGGCCCCAACGGCATTGGCAAGACCACGCTGGCCAATCTCGCCAAGCACATCCTCTCCGCCATTGAAGGCACCGCCGTCTACCCCGACATCGTCAACGTCGACCTAGACCATCCGCGCCCGGTGGAGGCATTGGCTGCCGCCATCCTGCATGCTGCCATCAATGCCCTGCGCGCGGCGGACCCCGACGCGGCAAAGGAGGCCGAAGCGGCTGGCAAGGGCCTCGTCCTGGACGAACTGGTCACGACGCGCGGGCACGTCGTTGCCCTATCGCACATCCTTGGCTACAGCAGCTCCAGAACCCAAGTCCTGCGGGAAGCCAAAGAGCGTGCCTTTGCAGACTGGCACGATGCATTGCGTTCTGTCTCCGCCAGCGGGCGTGCTAGCGGCATCCACCGCATTGTCATCCACGTAAACAATATCGACCAGGCTGTTCTCAGGGATTACAAGCGCACTGGCGACCTCTTCGGAACCGCCCGCGATCTGTTCCAACTGCAGGGGTTCCATTTCATCCTGTGCGCCTCCGAAGGATTCCGTCTTCGCAGTCTCAAGGACCGCCAGAATTTCCTCGATATCCTCGGCACGCCCACGCGACCCGAACCCCTGTCACGCCACGATATCACGCAGGTCATGGCGGCCCGCTACGCGGACCTCAAGATGGAGGGCGCCGCTCTGACTCCGCCCATGGCACCGGACCACTTTGCGGATTTGTATGAGGTCTTTGGGGGTGAGCTACGCGGCGCGTTGGAAGCGGCCGGACAGGTTTTCAAGGAGGAATTGGGCCCCACGGGGGTGCCGAGGCAACTTGATGCGCAGGACATCATTGCATACCAGCGTCCCCTTGTCCAGGACATGGTGGCCAGCCTAAGCGAAGTGCAACTGCTGGTGTTGGGGGCGGTGCGCCGCCTCGCCGCCCAGGGGAGCGTTCGCCAAGCAGATCTCGTCAAGGATCTGGAGGCCCAGGGCGTTGCCCAGGGGACCATCAGCGGCGCCACGGACGCTTTGGCCAACAACCAATGGCTAAGCATCGAGCGGCCCAACGCCCGTGCCACGTTCTACCGCCTCGGCGGCCGTGCACGTATCATCGAAGACGAACTGACATAGGCTGCCCGACAAAAAGCCGCTGCCAGCGACGCAAAAGGGCATGGCGGCCGAACGGCTCCCGAACTAACCCGACGCGCGAAGCGCGTTCGGGTTGAGCGAGTTGTTAGGGTGCTGCGGAACTTTGGCCGGGTTTGCGTCCCAATGAAGGAAGGTTGCGAGACCCCAGGTAATTGTTTAGGCGCTCGGAGCTC
>JBFIJP010000322.1:0-4806 GCA_041600695.1 Thermoplasmatota archaeon
CTACTGTGAAGAAGGCCGGAAACAAGTTCTCGAGCAGTTTCCACACTTGGCGGCTACCTATGCGGTGTTGGATGTTCTGCATGAGCAAATGGCCAATCTGAAACATGAAATTGAGGCTCAAGGCAAACGGATTCCTGAGGTCCAGCTGCTGCAATCCGTTCCCGGGTTTGGACCGATTATTTCGTTGGCCTTGTACACCGAGATTGCCACGATTCACCGGTTTCAAAGAGCGGAACAACTGGTGCGCTACTTTGGCTTGGATCCCATGCACGGGTCCAGTGGTGACAAGCACTGGGATCAACACCGAATCAGCAAAAAAGGAACATCATTTGTCCGTGGATTGCTCGCGCAGGGTGCTTGGTCGCACGTGACATTCTGCCAGCAAAGCGACATCACGGCAGCCTACCAGCGCCTCGATTCGAGGGGAAAAACGAAGCAGCAAGCCATCACGATGGTGATGCGTCGGCTCGTCAAAGTAGCCTTCTGGGTGCTGAAGGACGAACGAGAATTCATGATTAATCGGCCTGCCCGCTCAGTGATTTGCAGGAACCCGGCCTAGCCGGGTTGCAGCACTTACAAGTGGGGAAATGGAGGCCACCTGCTACTGAAACCACCACATGCCGGAACCACTGGTTGCCGCGAATAGGAGTCTAAAACCATGGGGTGGCCGCCTTGGACACGTAACACGAGCGCCGCGCAGGGCATCCAGGAGAATGGCGCTCGGTGGGCGGCAGACATACATAGGACTCGCTCAACCCGACTCGCCTGCGGCGAGCGGGCCAGTTGAGCCGTTGTCCGCCCAGTTCGCCCCTAAGTTACGGTTTACTGGCCAGCAAACAGCATATGTAGTAGTTCGCTACATAGCAAACACATGGCGAGAGGTCCATCTCTGCTATTTCCCCTGGCGCAAGCATTGTGGCACCAAACTCAATGGCCTGGCCGCGCGGCCATAGCCACCGCAATCGACGCCAACCGCAGCAGCCTCCATTCCTGGTTTAACCACCTGCACCACCACCGAGTCATCGATGAATCCAACGGCCTCACCGTGAATCGCAATCGACTGCTGTCGGTGCTTACCGCCCACCGGGTCGTTGGACAACGCCCCGAGTCCCCAATCACGACGTCCCACGACCCCGCCCAGATTCACGGCCTCCTGGCCGAGGCAGGTATCGCGCATGCGTTCGGCCTTTTTACCGCCGCTAACCAATGGGCATTCTTCGAGCCCCGTCGCGGCTACCAACTCTACGTTCAGCAAGGCGATCGAGCCGAAGTCCGCCGACTCCTGCGCGGCAACGGCCCCCAATTGGAACTCTTTATCGAGAACCTCGACAGCCTCCCTATCCAACAACGAGGCGGCATCCCTGTCACGAAGCCACTCCTTAGCGTGGCAGACCTACGAGCCCATCCGGAAGGCGGCGCCCACGCACACTTTCTGCAAGAAAATGTCCTGGTAACACCATGAACCACATGGAGCTCATTACTGACCGATGCTTCGCCGTCGTCGAAAGAACCATCATGATTCTCGAGACGGCTGGCGTGGATTACGTGCTTGGCGGCGGCTGGGCCGTGTATACCCACGCGCCAAGCATCCCGAGCATCGATACCGACATTTTCCTGCACGAGCCCTTACCCGACTCCGTGCAAGGGTCGCTGGAAAAGCAGGGCTTGAAAGTGGGCCACGGCAAAGAAGTGGAACCTCTTAGCACAACGGAACACTTCGGCTTCTGGGCACACGGTGATGAAGACCTTGGAATTCCTGAACCGGGCTTCCGCCCCGCCGAACTCCTGGAAGGCCACGTCGAGCCAGCCACCCTGAAATTGCCAAGCCTTTCGCTCACCGTGCCCGTCCCAAAAGCCGCCGCCTTGTGTTGCCTCAAACTCTGTGCCCTCGCCAACCGCGACCTCGCCTATCGCAGTTTCCACGACGGCCGCGCCGGCATGCACATCGGACCCCAACGGATGCCCATGATCCACAGCCTCAGCCAATCCTACTACCTTCGCAAAGCGAGCAAGGACCTCTTTGATGTGAGCCTGCTTATGCCGCTGGCGACACCGGACGCAGTCATGGCGTTGGCCACCCGCCATGACTTCGACGAGGTGCTGCACACTATCGCCGCCGACCTTGACCCCGCGGTCCAAGCAAACGCCAAACGGCTGGCCCAGCACGCCGGCGCCCCGGAACCTCAAGAGTTGGTTGCCAAGGCGCTTGGTACTTGAGCCGCAGCAAAGAAACGTTCTCCCCAACAATCAAAAAATGTAGGCTCATGAATCGCTGGATGGTTTCCGGCGGGCCTAATCCGCCAATTGCCGGTTTCTCGCCGGTCCAAGTCGAGCCTTGCATTTGCGGGGCGAACGCGGATAACAACTCATCTCTGTGATGGGGTGGGGCGCATTTCTGCCATTGGCTTGACGCGTTTAGTGGTTGGGTAGGCGCTCATCTCTTCGCACTCAGGTTGCATGGGGCTTCCGTTCGCCTCGTCTCGATCCGCCCTTGGCCACTCACTCAAAGCGCGCTCAAGTCGCAGAATTGTACCCGGGCTTCGGGGGATCGAGTCTGAATTCTTCTTTTCGTTTCACCATGGTGTACATGACCGTGGCCATCACGCGCGCTGTCGCGACGAAGGCTTTCTTGTTTCCTCGTCGTTGGGCCAAGCGCCGGTAGCGCTTGGAGAGAGCGCTTTCGGGGCAATGCTTGACGTGATTGCGAGCTGCTTCGACGAGAGCCCATCGCAGCAAGCCGCTGCCTTCCTTCGTGATGCCACGCTTGTCGGAATCTCCGCTTTGCTGCTGACGCACCGCCAAGCCAGCATACGCAGCTACGGCATCCTTGTTGGCGAAGCGCGAGAAATCCGCGACCTCGGCCAGGATGAGAAGCGCGGTGTATGGGCCAACGCCCGGAATCGAAGTCAACAACTTCGCTTCGGGCAGGTCGTTGGATTTCAACCGAATCAAGTCCTCGAATTCCTGGATCTGCGCTTCCACGCCTTGCAGGAGCGTCAAGGCGCTGACCTCGGGGATGTCGAATCGCTGCAACCACTTTCTGCCAAGCGCCGTATCGAGTGGGCTCTTCTCGGTGAAGTGGCCGTGCTTGTTCAAGTCCTGCCGAATCTTCGATTTGAGCTGCCTGGCTTGCTGACCCAAAAACTGTCGCTGCCTGGCAATGTCGCGCAGTCGCTGCACTTCCTCATCGGGAAGGTACGCTTCGGGTAACGCATCGCCGCGGAACAAGCGAGCCAAGTTTGGCATCCTTTCGGTCGGTCTTGACGCGTGGCTTAGGGATTCGACCCGTATGCGCCAAATGCACCGTGTACCCCATCTCTTTGAGCCACGCTGCGACAGGTCGATGGAACCCAACGGATTCGATGATGGCGTGGCCGTTGGGGTACTTCGCCAAGACCCGTCGAAACGACGAGCGCGTCCTGAAGCGCTTCTCGGCGCACAGTTCACCAGCCTCATCGACGATGTAGGCCTGAGTTTCTCGCTTGTGGATGTCTAGGGCAATGACGTACGACATGGGCTCGCCTCGCTTCCGCGAATGCATCACCATAGCCTCACTCGACCCGACCGCTGCGGGACGGGTCAGTTGAGCCGTTATCATGCTCGGCGTTGACGCCGATCTGCGCCAGCATGTTCTTATAGTCGCCCTGCCAAGTAGACGCGTGAAGGCCCCGAAACCCGCCGGCCTACCCGCGTTCGCCCAATTGTACGAACACTCGGCAGACAGCGTCCTAATTCTTGCCGAAGATGGCCGAAGAATACTGGATGCAAATCCCCGCGCCGCCAAAATGATGGGGCTTACCCGCTCGGAGCTAATCGGCAAAGACATGGCAGACTACTTGTCCCAGGGCTTGAAAGAGCTCCCGGCGTTCGCCAAGGCTATCCAAATCCACGGCGTCGCATGGACAGACACATTTGCCCTGCCAAGCAATAAAAATGGTCCGAAACCAGTGGACGTATCCGCCTCAGGATTCGAACTGCCGCACGGCAAGTTCACGATCCTCGTAATCCATGAAGCCTTGGCCCCCACCGATGAAAAGGATCGGGCAGCCAAGACCGCAGCAGACACGGCGGACTACTACAACGAGCGCATGGCCCGGTTCGAACAGGACGTGCTCAACCGAACAGCGCACGATATCCGGACCCCGATTACACCAATTCTCATTCGGCTCGCGCTCCTGGAACGGAGCCTGGGCCCATTGCTCAACGACGCGGACAAGGAATCCATCCAGACTATCCGCAGAAATGTTGAGCGCCTCGAATCCCACGTCAAGGACGTCATTTTGGCTGCCACCCAAGACGAGTAGCCGCTCCACTCGGAGCCAGAGTTCATTTATTATTTCGGGCAAACTCGCGCGATGCTTGGGCCTCCGCGTGAAGAAGGGGGACGCGATTTCAGGCAGCGGTTTCGCGGCTGAAAGCGGACGGACAGTGGGCCGAAGTGATTCCCGGCCCCGACATTCCAGCATATCTTGGCCACAAGTATGGTTTGTCGAATCTGTATTGTGTAGATCTCAAGGGCGACGTCCGTTGTTTTTACACGTCGGAGGCGCGGGATGTCGTTTTCTTGGATCTGGTCGATCATAGTCAATATGGCTCTGACGCTAAACTCCTAATCCGACCTTCGAGCCGGTTGGAATCGTTGCAATAAAAAGCGGCGGAGTCGTCTGCGTTATCCACCACGATGAACGCAAACGACGCCGCCGCAGGACGTGGGATGTCGGCCATGGCCTTCGCTTTTTCGGGGCAGGCGGTGCTGGGCCCGTGGACGTTTGGCGATGCACTTCGGGAGGTGGGTTGGAGTCGGTA
>JBFIJP010000323.1:0-4786 GCA_041600695.1 Thermoplasmatota archaeon
AATCGGGCGGCGAAGCGAAGCTTCGTCGCCTTCGGGGAGCCCCGTCAGGGGCTCGCCGGCCGTACGGGGCACTCCCACCCCCTCCTTTTCACACGGGTTCGAAAGCCCCGGCAGCAGAGCGCTGCTGCCGCGGCGCTGCTGCCGCCTTCGGCGAGCGCCGTCTGACTCACGGAGGGCTGGGTTCCCCTGCCAGGCCTTACACCCGGACGGAGCGTACCACCTTTGGGCGGTAGGACCCTGGTTTTATTACCGGTTCGCGCCAAAGCTAGGGCGTCATGACGAGTCACGCGCTCGACCTGGAGGGAGCCTGCCGGGTCATCGAGTCCATGGAGGTACGGGGTGCAGAAGCCATCGGACTGCTGGCGGCGGATGCCCTGGCGGTGCACTTGGCCGACACCGAAGGAAACCTGCAGGAGGTGCGGGTGGCGGCGGGCATCGGCGCCCAGCGTCTGCTCGAAACGCGGCCGACGGCGGTCACCATCCGTCACGGCGTGCGTGCGGTGATGGCAGCCGTGGCTGCTGCGCCCAACGGGGACGCCGCCCGCAGCGCCGCGGCCGCGGCGGCGCACCAGTACCGGGAGGATGTGGTGGCAGCGCAGAGGGAGGTGGTGGCGCACGGGACTGCCCTGATGGGAACGGCCCGTGCCATTCTGACCCATTGCCATTCCAGTACGGTGGGCCACATCATCGTGGAGGCCGCCCGTCGCGGGGCAGACCTGCACGTTTTTGCGACCGAGACCCGCCCGTTCCAGCAGGGATTCATTACGGCCAACGCGCTGGCCGAGGCGGGCGTTCGGGTGACGCTGATCGTGGACTCCGCCGTCCATCAAGTGCTACGCGACCAGAAGATCGACCGCGTCCTGGTGGGTGCGGACACCATTGCCTCCGATGGATCGGTGTACAACAAGATCGGGACCTCCGGCGTGGCGGCACTTGCCCGGATGCACAAGGTTCCGTTCTACTGCGCCAGTTCCCGGTTCAAGTTCACGGACCTGGGCCCGGACAAGATTCCTATCGAGCAGCGGTCGGCCAAGGAGATCGATCCGCTGCGGCGGCTGGACTCGCGGATCAGGGTGGACAATCCCGTCTTTGACCGCACCCCTGCGGAGTATGTGAGCCGCATCATCACGGAGCACGGAATCCTGCGGCCTGCGGATGCGGTTCGCCAAGCCTTGTCCAGTCTTCCCGCCGTCGAGGTGCCTGCATGAGCGAAGTTGTCGCAACGTACGAACTGGACGGCAACTTCCCGCTCGCCGACGCGGCGCGGGTGGTGGCCATGGAGCAGACCACCGGGACATGGACCAAGGTCAAGAAGCGGCCGGGCAGCCACGAGGACGAACTGGCGGGCACGGTGGAATCGGTTCAGCCGAACCCGGCCCCGGGGCACCCAAACCGGGGCACCGCCCGGATCAGCTACCCCGTGGATATCTTCGAGGTGGAGAACATCCCCGGATTCCTCGCCATTGTGGCGGGCAACCTGTTTGGCCTCGGCAGCCTGACGCGCTGCCGGTGGGTGGATGTGGAGTTCCCCGCGGGCTTCGTGCGGCACTACCAGGGCCCCGGCTTCGGCATCCAGGGGGTCCGGCGCGCCGTCGCAACGCAGCGGTCGGGCCGGCCGCACGGGGGAACCATCGTCAAGCCCAAGGTTGGCCTGGACCCCAAGGGCACGGCCGCGGTCGCCCGGGAGGCAGCCCTGGGAGGCCTGGATCTGATCAAGGACGACGAGACCCTGACAGATCAGGCGTTCTGTCCGCTCGATGAGCGGGCGCGGCTGGTTCTTGAGGCACTGGATCAGGTTCGAGAGGAGACCGGAAAGGCCACCCTGTACGCCGTGAACCTGACCGCCAGCGCGGCAGACATTGTTGACCGCTGGGAGCGGGTGCGGCAGTACGGTCCCAACTGCGTCATGATGGATGTCCTGACCTGCGGCTTCGACGCTCTGGTTGAATTGCGCAAGGCGTGTACGGTTCCGATCCATGTCCACCGGGCCATGCACGGTGCCATCACGCGGTCGCCGGACTACGGCATCGACATGCTGGTGGTCTCGCGGTTGGTGAGGATGGCTGGCGGCGACCAGTTGCATATCGGCAGCGCCTCCGGCAAGATGGAGCACCCCGCCCACCTGGAGACGCTGACGGATGCCCTGCGGGGCCGGTGGCACGGCCTCAAACCGGTGTTTCCAGTCAGCAGCGGCGGCCTTCATCCGGCCAGCATCGAGGCAGAAGTCGCCGGCTTTGGTTCGGATGTGGTGCTACAGGCCGGGGGAGGCGTGCACGGCCACCCGGGGGGCACAAGAGCCGGCGCCAGGGCCATGATGCAGGCCATCGAAGAGGTTCATGCCGGGCGGCGTCTTGAGGACAGCCGGCACCCGGAACTTCAGGAAGCGCTGCGGGCGTGGGGCCATGAAACCTACAGCTATGCAGCCTGAATCCGCGGCGGGGGCGGCGGGGGCGGCGGGTCCAAAGGCCCTGGCGGATGCCGAGCGGCGGCAGGCCCGGGGGCCGGGAACGGATACCCCGCCGCCAGAGCCGCGCTACCCGGCCCGACCCATCGATTTGCTCAGCGGCGGCAAGGAAGTCATCCTGCACCCGGACTTTGGCCGGCGCCTGGGGCTCCACCCCATGGACCGGGTGCGGGTGTGTGACCCGACCTCGGGGGTGGACGCGCCTGCCACCGTGGCGCTCAGCGAAACCCTGGTGACGCCCGGCCAGGTTGGCCTTTCCAGGGACCTGGCCCGTCGCTTGCAGCCGCTAAGGGGTGGCCATGTGACGCTCCAGCCGCTGGCCCGGCCGCCCAGCGCCGAATTCATCCGGGCCAAACTGGACGGGCGCCGGCTGGTGCCCGACGAAATCCATGCCATCATCGCAGACATCGCCTTGGGTAACCTGACCACCATCGAGTTGACGGCGTGGGCGTGCGCCATCCATATTCACGGCATGGATTTCGACGAGACGGTCGCCTGCATCCGCGCCATGGTGGACACCGGCGATACGATCAGGTTCGCCCGGGGCCCCATTGTGGATGTTCACTCCATTGGCGGCGTGCCGGGTAACAAGTACGCGCCCCTCTGCGTGGCCATCGTGGCCAGCCAGGGGCTCTACATCCCCAAAACCAGCAGCCGCGCCATCAGCAGTGCTTGTGGAACCGCCGACTTCATGGAGGTCGTGGCGCCGGTGGCGTTGACGGCCGAGCAGGTCAAACTCATCACGGAAAGGATCGGCGGAACCCTTGCCTGGGGCGGAGGCGTCAGCCTGGCTCCCGCCGATGACGAAATCATCCGCGTGGAATACCCGCTTGCCCTGGATCCCCCAGCGCAGTTGCTGGCTTCTGTGCTGTCCAAGAAGGTTAGCGTGGGCGCCAGCGACGTTCTCATCGACATCCCCGTGGGCCCCGATGCCAAGGTCAAGAACGAGGCGGCGGCCAGGCACCTGGCCCGCAACTTCATCGAGGTTGGGGAGCGGGTGGGGTTGAACATCCAGGTGTTGATTTCGCAGGGCAACCAGCCCCTGGGGCAGGCCATCGGGCCGGTGCTGGAAATCCGCGAGGCCTTGCAGGTCCTTGAGGGCGCCAAGCAGCCGGAGGCCTTGGTCGAGAAGGCCTGCACCCTGGCCGGGCGGCTGCTGGAGATGGGAAAAATCGCCAAGCCGGGCCGTGGCTACCAGCAGGCGCGCGAGGCTCTGGAATCGGGCGCGGCCCACCGGAAGTTCCTGGAAATCATCGAGGCGCAGGGCGGCGATCCCGCGGTGCGCTCCGACCAGTTGAAGCCGGGGGCGTACAGCCAGGTGCTTCATTCCCCTGGACCCGGCACGGTTAGCCATGTGGATATCCGGGCTCTGGTCCGGATTGCCCGCGCGGCCGGTTCGCCCCGTGACAAGGGCGCCGGGCTCATGGTGCACGTGCGCCCGGGTGCCGTGGTGGAGGACGATTCCCTGCTGTACACGGTTTATGCGGAGAATGAAACCAACCTGCGGGAGGCAGTCAATCTTGCCCGCCACCTGAAACCCTTCCAGTTGGAGGGGAAGCAGGTGTACGGCTTCGTGGAGTGATCATGAGAATCACCTTCCATGGAGCGGCCGGCTGCGTGACGGGCTCCCGTTTCCTGGTGGAGGCGGACGACCACCGCGTGCTGGTGGATTGCGGTCTGTTCCAGGGCTACAAGCAGCTGCGCCTGCGCAACCGGCGGCCGTTTCCCGTCAAGCCCTCCAGCATCGACGCGGTGGTGCTCACCCACGCCCACCTGGATCATTCCGGCTACCTGCCAGCCCTCGTGCGAGACGGGTTCCACGGCCCCGTGCACTGCTCTCCAGCCACGTTTGAACTGGCAAAGATTCTCCTGCGCGATGCCGGCCATATCCAGGAGGAGGACGCGCGCCAGGCGGCCGAGGGGGGCTATTCCAAGCACGACCCGCCTCTGCCCCTGTACACGGTGGCCGATGCCGAGCGGGCACTGCGGCGCTTCAAGCCGCTGGCCACCGGCAGCGACCACGATGTGGCCGGCCTGCGTGTGCGGCTGGTCCCCAACGGGCACATTCTGGGTTCGTGCTGTGTGGTGGTGGCCGACGCCGCCGAGCGAGTGGTGTTCACGGGGGATTTGGGTCGGCCGGAGGATGCTGTGATGCCCGCCCCGGAGCCGGTGGGCCGGGCAGACCGGCTGGTGCTGGATTCGACGTATGGGGATCGCCGCCACGAAGCGGAAAGTGCCGAGGATGGCCTTGCCAGGCTGGCGGGTCCCACGCTGCGGCGGGCCGGAACGGTCCTGATTCCTACCTTTGCCGTGGGCCGGGCG
>JBFIJP010000324.1:0-4766 GCA_041600695.1 Thermoplasmatota archaeon
CCGTGTGCCAAAGGGTTCGTCGTGGAGTCGATGGATGACTTGGCTGGCCACCTTGCAGGCGTCACCTACCCGGTGGTCGTGAAGGCCCAGGTTCTGGTCGGCGGCCGTGGCAAGGCCGGCGGCGTCAAGTTCGCCCACAACGAGGCTGAACTGACGCAGCACGTCCAGGCGATCCTGGGCATGGACATCAAGGGCCACATCGCCAAGCAGGTCATGGTGGCCCAGATGCTGGACTTCGCCGAGGAGTACTACTGCTCGTTCGTCATTGACCGCAACGCCCGCGGCTACATGATGATCTTCAGCCAGGACGGCGGCATGGACATCGAGTCCGTCCCCGAGGAGCGGCTGGCCAAGATCCCCATCGGCCCCCTGGAGGGCTTCACCGATGCCCACGCCGAGGCCGCCTTCGCCAAGACGACCTTTGACGACGCCACCAAGGCCGGCGTACGCCAGATCATGGGTCAGCTCTTCACCATGTTCACCGAGATGGACGCCGAACTCGTCGAGGTCAATCCCATGGCCAAAACCACGGACGGCACCATCGTGGCCGCCGACAGCAAGGTCACCATCAACGACTCCGCCCTCTTCCGGCACCCCGAGTTCCAGCAGCGCGACCAGAGCTTGACCGACCTGGAGCAGGAAGCCCGCGACCAGGGCGTCGCCCTCATTGAACTGGACGGCAACATCGGTGTCATCGCCAACGGTGCCGGCCTCACCATGGCCACCCTGGATGCCCTGACCGAGTTCGGTGGCAAGCCCCGCACCTTCCTGGACCTCAGCGGCGCCACCGACCCCGAGAAGGTCGCCCAGGCGGTCCGCCTCATGAAGAAATCCAACCCGGGCGTCCTGCTGCTCAATCTGTTTGGCGGCATCACCCGCTGCGACGTGGTTGCCGAGGGCTTGGTCAGCGTCATCGATCACGAGGGCGTCGACTTCCCGATCATCACGCGCATCAAGGGCACCAAGGAGGCAGAGGCGAAGGAAATCCTCGCGCGCTACGGATTCACGGTGGCCGACACGCTGCAAGAGGCAGCCGAGACGGCCACCAAGATGGCAGCCGAGCTGCCGGCTGTGGCCTAGCGCCGAATCTGCATTCGCTCGCGTGGCCAGCGGGCGGACCGTGCCTGCCCACGTGCTAGCTCAGCCTCAAGCAGCCCTTCCGCGATGGTTCGCCTAGCCGAGCCTTGCTGCCGGCCAACGGCAGCGGCCGGAGCGCGCCGCCGAGCCACAAGGGGCCACCGGGGGGCCCCATGTGCCGGCGAGGCACCTTGCAACCCCGGCGTCGCCAGCGCGAAAGCCTGAAGGCCCGGGCCCCCGAGTCCACAGCCATGCGCTTCAGCACCCTGCTCGTCGCCGCCAGCCTGCTAGCCTTCTCCATCGCAGCCCTGCCCGGCGCCGAGGCCGCCCGCGAACCCGTGGGAAGCTGCGGTGAGGATGTTATCGTGGAGATTTGCGCGGCGCCCTGCATTAACCCCCCGTGCCCCATCTACGTGTGCATTCACCCCCGCTCCTCCTCCGAGTGCCTGCTTCCGTAGCCACCTGGAAACTGGAAACGAATCTTTTCCCCTCCCCCTCGGCCCCTTTTTTGGGCTGACGGTGCTTCCGTTGTTGGCGCTCTGATGGTGGGGCGCCATGATCTCTGGCGCAGAGATTTGCTTGGGGTGTTGTTCACGACGACACCAATATGCCTAAGTTCGCAGCGACCTGCGTTGGGGCGTGCGCCATACTCTGCGAGACAATCAACGCCCCGGGTGCGCCGCGCCCACGCCCGGAGGGCTTTCTTGACCCTGAACCGGGGCGCAATTCTCGGCGCCATGACGCTTGTTGTTTTGGCGGCGACGCTGGCCAACGTTCATGCCCAGCGTGGTGTGGCGTACGAATTGATCATCGATTGCCCCAGCACAACCAACGGCCAATGCCCGATTGAGGCATGGGATCTGGAGGACGCTCTGGGCGATCCGGCGATCGCCGTGGATCCGGACGACGTGGAAAACATGATCATCGCCAGTCTCCACGGCACCGGCTCCGACATGGGCGGGCCCACCCCGAAGAGCCGGCCAGGCCAATCCTTCACGACCCACACGTCCACGAACCACGGCGCCTACTGGACCGACAAGCCGTACACGCCGCCGGATGAGATTCCGTCCTCTGCTTACGGGGAGCACCCCTCAATCGCGCTGGACCCGTACGGTCACGTCTTCATTGGCTCCCTCTATTCGATTCCCACCGGCGGACGGGAAGGCCCCCGTAGTTTTGACTACGTTCTGGCGGCACAGAAATTCGACAACCTACAGGACATTGAGCGAAACCAGGATGGCGATTACCGCACCCAATACCTGGGTTCGGTCTACGCCGGCAACCGCATCAGCGAGACCTGGTTCCTGCACAACCCCGTGACGGACAACATGACGGTTGTCTGGACGGAGCAGATCACATCCTACTCGGGCACTGCATCGGCTGAAGGGCGCATCAGCCAGAACCTGGCCAACGTGATTGGCCACCCCACGCTCACCACGGCCGGAGCGGCAGGCCTGGCAGACGCACAGAGCCGCCTGACCGCGGAAGCCAGCGCCCCCGCATCTGCCAGGGCATCCGACCCAGCCAATGCTCCGACACCCGAGACCGCCATGAGCGTCATTGGCATTCGCTGGACGGACGCCCGAAGCGACAGCCCCTACCAGGCGCAGCCTTTGTCGTGGGCGATCGGCCCGTGCAGCACCAGCACCAACCCGGTCCTGTCCGAGGGGTGGCTGTACATCGGCTGCAAGGTGGCCGCAGGCGAAGGGCCCCTGCGGTGGGACGCGAAGGCGTCCCCCGGAGACATCGCGATGTTCCGAATGCACCCCGACGGCGGCGAGCCCCAATACCTTGGCCTGGCGCCGGTTTCGGGCGGCCTGCCAAAACTGGGGGTCCGCAGTGACGGCCGCATGGCGATCATGACCACGGAGGTCGTTCAACTCCCGCAGGGGCCGCGCATCCGGTTGGATGGCAGCTATGGGCAGTACGATCCAGGTGCCCGCAGCGTCGCGTGGGGAGATGTCCACAATTATGGCCGCGATCTCCAGATTCTTTTCGCAAACGCACCCTTCCTGCATACCAGCATCCAGGACATGATCTACCGGGAATACTCGGGCGTCATTCACCTGATCCTCAAGCGCGTCGTCGACTCCTCAGACGATGAATTGGCCTACCGGCCGCGCTTCTTCAAGGCCATTGTGGCAATCGACGAGGTGCACGGCGTGCTCGACGAGATTGACCTTGGAATTGGCGCGCTGGTGAATCGGATGAAGGATTACAATCTCTTCACGATGCCCGAGGGGCGGTTCAATGATACGTCCGACGATTTCCTGGAATTGCCACCGGGTCCATTCCGTTACCAGGGACGCCCCCTGGGCGATTCCTACCAACGAGAATTCTATGCGGTGGGCAATTACGGCCTCATCGATTTCGCGGAAATCGTCGAAATTACCGAATTGCGCGGACCTGCATTCCCACCTTTGCCCAATCCACCCCCGCCGCCGACGCCCGCCCCCGCGGCCTCAGGCACGCTAGCCCTCGGGATGGCGGGCGCGCTGACGGCGTCCAGCATCATCGCTGGCGTCGCCTTTACCACGAAACGAAAATCCGTCACCCGTGCCGGGAAGAAATAGGGATACGTGACTCTCATGCCAACAAAGAAAATTACCGAGCAGACCCTGACAGCGCGGCCGGCGGCGCGCGCCAACGGCGCCAAGGGGGCGCCTGGCCCCATGGCCCACGATCCTTACGAATGGATTGACAAGCAATCCCGCATCACGGATTCTGACGGGGTGGAGGTTCCCGAGAATCTCATCGACCAAGTCATTGGGCAGGAGCACGCCGTTGCCGTGGCCCAGAAGGCGGTCATGCAGAAGCGAAACCTGCTCCTGATCGGAGACCCTGGCACGGGCAAATCCATGATTGCCAAGGCGATGAAGGAGATGTTGCCGCCTGAGCAGCTCAAGGATGTGCTGATGTACCACAACCGGGCGGACCCCAATGCCCCCAAGGTGACCGAAGCGGAGCCAGGCGAGGCGCGCCAGATCGTCGCCAAGACCCGGCACCTCACCCGGCGCAAGCAGAACACCCGCATGGTTCTGGAGTGGACCGGCATCGGCCTTATGCTTGCCCTGGGCCTGATCGGGTTCTTCATCGAGGGCGTGACGCTGCTGACCGTGATGGTTTTCGGAATCATGGTCCTGGTGGCAGCGTTCCTGTTCAGCATCTTTCGAAGCACGAAGGACACGTCGGTTTTCGACATCCCCAAGATCCTGCTGGAGTACGACCCCAAGGAAGCGACGCACACCCAGTACGTCGACGCAACGGGCAGCCACGCGGGCGCCCTGCTGGGCGACGTTCGCCACGATCCCTTCCAGTCCGGTGGCCTGGAAACGCCACCCCACGAGCGCGTCGAGCCCGGCGCCATCCACAAAGCGCACAAGGGCATCTTGTTCATTGACGAAATCAACGTGCTGCGGCTGGAGTCGCAGCAGGCCCTGCTGACGGCCATGCAGGACGGCCGGTACAGCATCGTTGGCCATTCCGAGACGAGCAGCGGTGCCATGGTGAAGACCGACCCGATCCCGTGTGACTTCATCCTCGTTGCAGCGGGCAACCAGGACGCCGTGCAGGAGCCGGATGGTTTCCACCGGGGTATGCATCCGGCGCTGCGCTCGCGTATTCGGGGATACGGCTACGAGGTGTACGTGAACAGTACGATGGCGGACACCCACGAAAACCGGCTCAAG
>JBFIJP010000325.1:0-4754 GCA_041600695.1 Thermoplasmatota archaeon
GCCGCGACCCCGCGACCCCGCGACCCCGCGACCCCGCGACCCCGCGACCCCGCGACCCCGCGACCCCGCGACCCCGCGACCCCGCGACCCCGCGACCCCGCGACCCCGCGACCCTGCAACTCTGCGAGCTTTCCATTTGGCAACCAGCGGGCAGTTGGTACCAGGCCGCGTGCCCAAACTGTGATTCACCCCGCTGTGCAAGGCGTCATCGCCGCCATCGTGACCGCTGTCATCGTTCTGATTGCCCCGGACGCCGTCCAGGTCCCCTTGCTGGCGGGTCTGCTCTGGCTCACCGTCGGCATCTACGTGGGCATGGCCCTGATGGACGGTCGCAAGGCCACTCGCATCGAATTCCTCGGAGGTTTGCCCGTCCTGCTGCTGGCTGCGGCCGCGACCTGGTGGCCTTGGCTTCTCGTGTTGGCCTGGCTGGCGCACCCGCTATGGGACCTGGCGCACCACGGCTCTGTGAAGACATCCATCCACCCGGTTGTCGTGCCTTTCTGCTTGACCTACGACGTGCTGTTGGCCGGTCTGGCTGCATGGGTCGCCTTCGCGTAGGGAGTGGGGGACTATGGGACCCGGGGGCTAATGGGAAAACGTGCCTGGCTTTTGTGGGACTCCCCCGTATAGCGGATTCCCTCCGGGTAGCCCATGGTCGAGCCTACGCTTCAAGACATTACACTGGCCACCGTCACGTTCGTGGCCAGCGTCATCTACATGGCGGTAGGCGTGCTGTTCCTGCGCCGCCGCGTCGAAGCCCCGGCCCGGCTTGCACAATACGGCTTCTCGGCCTGGTGGCTGGCCCTGGGGCTGGTGGGCGTCGTCAGTCTGCCGCTTGGCCTGGGACTCAACCTGGCAGAGGCGGGCCTGCTCGCCTGGCGCGTGTTTCTGTACACCTTTTTCCCGGCGCTTTTCCTGGGACTCGGCGGGCTGGTGTACTACCTTGCCTACCTCTATTCCGGCAACCAGCGCCTAAGGACGCCAATCCTGACTTACTACGCGCTGTTGACACTGATGCTGGTGTGGCTCGTGGAGGGATTCTCACCTCACATCGGCCTCGACGACGACGGCGTGACGACGGTTCTGTTCGAGCCGCAACAGCCACGCTGGGCATCCTTGCTGTTCAGCCTGGGCCTGGTCCTTCCGCCCCTGGTGGCTGCGGGCGCGTACCTGATGCTGTACCGCAGCGTCGACCGCCGCGAGGAGCGCTACCGGATCCTGCTGGTGGGGGGCGGGATCGTTCTGTGGTTTGGGTACAGCCTGCTCAACACCATCCTCAGCTTCGCGACGCAGACGGAGAATGAGCCAGCCTTTGCTGCACAGTTGGTGGGCGCCCTGCTGGGCCTGGCATCGTCGGCGCTCGTCCTCTTGGCTTTCTGGCCGCCGCGGCGCATTCGCGTGTGGCTTGATGCGGCATGATGTCGCTGACGGCTGAGAATTGGCCGGCCGACCTGCTGGGATTTGGAGACGTTTTCTCAAATGCGCCGCCGCACCGCCAGGCATCCTTGTTTTGGGCCAGTCCCCCGAGGGGTTTTACGGCGCCTAGGCCCGGGCACCAAACGAGCCGGCGCGCCAAGCCAAGTAACCCGGGGGCGTAGGTTGCTGCATGTCCGCAGCCGCCGCGTGGGGCCTTGCCAGCCTGGCTGTGCTGCTCGTGATCGGTGCCGCCGCCCACGTGCCATCGTTCGACGTGGCAGGTTCAACCCCCGAGGCAGCCTTCCATGTGGATGACCCGGACAAGTCGTGGGTCTTCTACGACGAACTGGGCGCGGATGGACGGCACTGGTTCCGCTTCGAGGCGCAGGCGGATCAGGTGCTGACCATCAGCCTCCACCTTCCGCCCACTGCCCGGGATGCGCCGAGCCTGTGGTTGCTTGGACCAGGCCTGCCGCCTGGTGCACCGGCCGGGTCGCCCGCCGGGCTGGGATCCGTGCGCGTGGAGTCGATCTCGGAGGTGAACCTGGAACCGTTCTCGCCGCTGGCGATGCAGGACGCTGGTTCCTGGCAGGGTGCTGCTCCTGAGACCGGCACGCATTATGTTCTGGTTGAGGGCGCCCCCGGGGCCTCGTACAGCTTGGCCATCGGCGCACGGGAATCCTTCACGCCCCAGGAATGGCTACTCGTACCCGTGCAGCGGCCGGCCATCCAGTCCTGGGGCGGCGTGGCGTGGCCCGTGGCCATCGTGGGCGAAGCCCTCGCCGTGGTGGCGGTGGCCGTCGCAGCGCGCGGCCTGTGGAGCCAAGGATCACGGGTGCTCATCGGTACGCTGGGCGCCTGGATGATCGCGGGAACCGCGTTGTCCGTGCTGGTGCTGGCTGCCATCGCATCGGCGCGCGCCGGACTGTCCGCGGGCGTGGTCATTCCCATCGTTTTTGCCCTCGTCGCCCTTGGCATCGGTGCCGCCGCCTGGCGGGCGGTGGAACTGGGGAAGGCACGGTGGCAGGGGGCCGTGTGGGGCGTGGCGGCCCTGGTGGCGTGGGCCGGCTTCATTGTGGGGCCGCTCCTGCTGCTCGCCTGGGCCGTCTGGCCGGACCGGCCGGACCGGCCGGACCCTGGGGCGGCTTAGTCGGCGCCGACGCTGCCGCCGGTGCGGGGGATGGAAGCGGGCGATGGCCGGCGCGAGCGCCGCGTCAAGGTTCTCCGCGAGCCGGGTCGGCCGCCAGGAGACCCTCGTACACCTTGGCGTCCGCGGCCGAGAAGCAGCAAAAAATGACCCGCCCCGGGCCCTTGCCCGTGACGCCGAAGCGGCGGACTTCATCCACCGCGGCACGCGCTGCCGCCTCCGGGGGGTAGCCGTAGGCGCCCGTCGAGATGCAAGGAAACGCCACGCTGGTGCAGCCGCGCTCCGCCGCCAGCTCAAGGCAACGCCGGTAACACGATCGCAGGAGCTCTTCCTCCCCCGCCCCGCCGCCCTCCCAGACGGGACCCACCGCGTGGAAGACCCACGGGGCGGGCAAGTCAAACCCTGGCGTCGCCTTCGCGTCTCCGGTATCGCATCCCCGCAGGGTACGGCACGCCTCCTTCAGCCGCGGTCCCGCGGCACGGTGGATGGCGCCGTCCACGCCACCGCCGCCCAGCAGCCTGTTGTTGGCTGCATTGACAATGGCGTCCACGGCCATCCGTGTGATGTCGCCCACCTGCACCTCCAAGTCCACCATGGGCCATGGAGCCCTGTCATTTCGCCCTGCCGGCCGGCCTCGAGTCCCTCCGGGCGCAGGGCCCGCGTTCACGCAGACGCCAAAATGCTCAATCTGTACACGGCATGAACGGGAATCCTATCCGCCTGGTTCCGTTGGTTGCAGCATGGGCCTGAACCTCGACGCTCTCCTGCTTGCTGTCCATTTGCTCGCCGCCGCCGCCTGGTTGGGCGCCGGTTGGTACGACAAACTGCTCATCGCGCCTGCCATCCGCCAGGCCGGCAGCGCTGGCCTGCCCGTCCTGCGGGCAAAGGCCGCACGCGGAGGTGCCGCCGCGTGGTTCGCCCCGGCATCCATCCTGACGGTGGTCACCGGAGCCGTTCTCTACGGGCGCATCGGCGTCGACGTTGCCACCACTTCGGGCGCCATGCTGGTCGCGGGAGCGGGACTCGGCGTCATCGCGGTCCTGATGGGCCCGCTCGTCCACATGCCGGCCGAGCGGGCGCTCACCCAAGCCCTTGCCTTGGACGACGAAAAGGCCATCTTCGCCCACGCTCGCCGCCTAGGCCGTCGCACCGACTTTGCCGGCTACCTCGTTGGCGCCGCTTTTCTCCTGATGAGCCTGCGCCATGTCGTTTCCTAGCTGCTTTCCATCGCCCACGGTTCCTGCTGAGCGAACTGTTCGGCCAGCGAACCCAGGCCGTCCGCCAGGGTCTGCCACCGCACATCAAGCGGTACCTGGAACACGGCGGCACGAACGCCCGGCACGCTACGCATTTCCCGCAAAACGTCGGCAGCCTCCGCCTGGTTGGAAGCAAAGCCATGGAACGTCAGCAGTGGGCTGGTAGGAACAGCAGTCGGGCACAGGTCAGGAAACGACCGCAGGACGTTGTTGATGGCCGCCGGAGCCTGACCCACATCTACGTCGAGCAGGAAGGGAAACAATCCCGCCGCGCGGGTGGTGTCGACCAGAGGCACCACACAGAACGCCTTCTTGTCCCGCAGCGATTCCATGCACCGCCGCACCGTTTTTGGCGTCACGCCCACCTTCGCCGCCATCTCGGGCGCGGTGGCGAAAAGGTTGCGGTGCAGGCTCTGCAACACCCGCCTTTCAAGGTCGGTAATGGGCGGGGACTCCCAGTACCGGTACGAGACGGCACGCGCCGCATCGGCGCCCAGACGCCGACGCGTGGCCTCCGCAATCTGGTCAAGGTCATCGTCCGGCCCGGCCATGAGGTGGTAACGGACTTCATCCGAGGCGAGCCGGACCGCCATGCCCGGTGCGCCTTGCCCAAACACCTGCTCGGCCGCCCGATCGCACGCCTGCGGGTCCGAGAAGGCAAAGCCGTAGTAGGCCACGCGGGCCCCGAGCAGCAGGGACTGGGGAAACAGGCTCATCCCCCGCAGCAGGCCCGTTGCCTCCATCTCCTGGAGGCGGCGCTTGATGGTGTTGCCGTGGACATCGACGGCGCGGGCAATATCCCACAAGCCCATGGGTCCCCGCTCGACATCGACAGGATTGAGGGGATTCCATTGCAGAAGCCTCAGGATCCTGGCGTCAACATGATCCACTGGGTCACAAGGCGTCCGCGCCACTTGATGGTTGGCCCTGCCGCC
>JBFIJP010000326.1:0-4719 GCA_041600695.1 Thermoplasmatota archaeon
CCACGAAGCCCAAGCCGCTGAGCGCCTTGCCCGGGGGCCCGCCCGCTGGTTCCCAGCGCGGCGAGCCGCAGGGCTGCGTTACAATTCGGTCGGCGTGTCGCAGGTGTCCGGGTCGTCGTCGGTCCCGTCAATATCCCCCACGAGGTCAAGCGTCGGCAAATCAATCATTTTCATCTTGGTTCCTCCACCGAGCCATACGGCCGGGGCTCGACACTCGCACGGTCAGTGAAAAGCTTCATGGGGCGCCACGGATCAATCTAAATCGCGTGGCGACTCCCCTCTTCACGGCAAGGGCGCCCGGGGAAACTGGTGCCGGCCCAACCCCGTGGAGCAGCCGCGGCGGCGCCTCGTGCAGAAGCCGTCGCCCAGCGCGGGCAGCAGGTGGTTTTGTCTGCCAGGCGGGGGCCGCCGGCTCAGCGGCCAGCGGCCCGGGCCCGACGCTTACAATTCCGTGGGTCTGTCGTGGGACTCGCACGGGTCGTCGTTCGTTCCGTCCAAGTCGCCCACAAGGTCCAGCGTTGGCAAGTCCAGTAGTTTCATGCGGCTTCCTCCTGTTGGGTGTCCGTTGGGCGGTTTCGCCCCTGGGGGCGCCGCCGGCCGGCATCGGGGTACATGCCCTGCCCAGATAGGAAACCCTCGCAGGGTATCCCGCCTGTCGTCAGGGTCAAGCACTCGTCACCGCAGCAGGTCAACTGCCGCTACCGCCTCCAGCACCAAGTCGTAACGGCGGGCCTCGGTGGTCGCTTCCATCGCCTCGTCACTGATTCCGAAGGCCGCCAACTTGGCCGGCGTGGCAGCCAGGAGGGCGTCGTCCTGCGCCAGCCCCAGGTAGTCCAGGAAGTACCGCAAGGCATCCAGTCGCTTTTCGCCCAGAGCCACGACGACGGCGCTCGTGGCCCCATCACGCACTCCCGCGCGGGCCAGGGCACGCTTGATCTGGCGCTGCCCGGTGAGGTAGCGCAGAAACTCAACCTCGGGGCGCTCGGCGTGGTTTCGTCCCTGGTCGAAGGCCCGTTGGGCGTGGAGAGCGGCGCTACGCAGGTGTGCTTCGCCCACCACCGACTCGGAGCGTACGATTTGCAGTGGGGCAATTCGGCAAGCCTTGCCCGCCGCAAACAAGAGGTCTTCCAGGCGGAGGTTGCCTTTCACGCCAGCCGCGGCGACCTGCTCGTCGGCGAAGTCCTTCACGCGCGCTGGACGCCGGCCTGCCGTTTCACGCTTGCGAGACCTCCGCTCAGACGGGATGGATGCGGTACACGGAGCCGGTCCAGTGGTCCGTGACGTACACGTGGCCCGCCTCGTCTTCGCCGAACGAAGAGATGCCAAGGGAGGTCTGGATCAGGGTGGCACGGACGTAACCGCCTGCGACTCCAAATCCGCCCCAGATGGTCCCCGTGCAGAAGTCACCGAAAATGTAGACCCCCTGGAGGGAGGGGCTGGGGCCGCGGTAGACATGGCCGCCGGTGACGGAACATCCCTCGCCGTGGCTGTACCACATGACCGGGAAGGTCGCGCCCTGGAGGGCCACCGCTGTGGATTGCGTCGGGTCGTAGGCGTTGTACCCTTCCCAGGCGCGCCAGCCATAGTTGCGGCCGCCGGGCGTGCCAGCCAACTGGTGGTTGATTTCCTCAACCGCGTTTTGGCCGACGTCGCCGATCCACATGTCGCCCGTTACGCGGTCAAAACTGAAACGCCAGGGATTGCGAAGGCCATAGGCCCAGATCTCCTCGGCGCCGCCGCCGTCAGAGAACGGGTTGTCGTCCGGGATGCCATAGCCGGAGGACCCTTGGCTGACATCCAGGCGTAGAATTTTGCCGAGCAGTGTGTGGGTGTTCTGGCCGTGGTTGTACGGGTCGCCAGCGGAGCCCCCGTCGCCCAGCGCATAATACAGGTAGCCGTCGGGACCGAACGCGATGTGGCCACCGTTGTGGTTTCCAAAAGGCTGGGCCACCCGCAGGAGTTGTTCTCCGGAGGCGCCCGGCCGCCCGGTGGCAGGATCAGCGACGATACGGCGCTCAAGCACGGAGGCGCCGCCGCGGTCGGTGTAGCTGACGTACACCTCGCCGTTGGCGGCGAAGTCTGGATGGAACGCGAAGCCCAGCAGGCCCCGTTCCCCGCAGCAGGATGAGATGGCCCGGACATCCAGATAGGGCGTTGGATGGACGCCGCCGCCCTCCAGCACCTTGACCAGTCCGCCCTGTTCGACGATGAACAGCCGACCGCTGCCGTCCCCCGCATGGGTGACCAGCAGCGGTCGGAGGAAGCCGTCCGCAACCAACTCGAGTTCAACCAGCAACCCGGACGTGATCCCTTCTGCGGGTTCGATGGCGACGGAGCCGAGGCCCGCCACCAGCGCTACTGTCAACCAACCAACCGCACCGCAGACCCGGGAGTTCATGGCGAACGACCTCAGCGCTGGAATCCGCGCCGCCGCGTTAATGCTTCCCCCGGGCGAAAGAAACCAATTGGGTGGCTACCTGGCGTCGAATCCGAAGAGGCTGACCTGGCCATTCTCGGGTTGAGGCGGGGGGCCTGGATCGGGGTTTTCGGCCGGTGCTTCGTCGGCGGGTGCTGCCTGGCGGGCCTTGGAGGCCTTGGCCGCTGGGTCCCCCACCTGAGCCAGGAGGCGTTGCGCCAGCACGGGGCCGATTCCGGGCAGGCCGGCCAGGCGGGCGGCCGGGACGCCCTTGAGGTCTGCGGGCACCTTGAAGCCGGCGCCAAACAGAGTCCGGGCACGGATGCGCCCGACGCCATCGAGGCGCAGGAGCGGGAGGAGTTCGGCCTTGACGCCGGCCTCGAGTCGGATGCCCAACTCGGACAGGTTTTGCTGCCAGTCCGGTTTGAGGGCGCGGGCGAGTTCCCGAAAGGCGTGCACAAGCCACTGGGACGTGTCCACCCGCTGGCGCACATCGCCGGGGCCGATCTGGTAGCGCTCCTCGATGTCCTGGAGGTGCAACTCGTTGGCCCAGTCGGAAAGCAGGAGGGCCGTCTTGGTGTAGCTCATCGCCTGCTCCAGGTCCCGCAGGTCGTCCTCGACCAGGAAGACGCCCCGACCTTCGTATTCCCAAAAACGCTCCTGGACCCACTCGTCGCTCTTGCGCAGGTAAAGCGGATAGACATCGGGGCAGCCGGCGATGACCTCCAGCAAACCGAAGGTGGTGGGGGCTCCGGGCCCCTCCAGTGCCTGCCGCATGCGAAGCGCCGACATCGGATCGATGTAGAGGTCGCTGGTGCGGCGGCCAAAGAGGGTGGCTTTGAGGAGTCCGCCGTCGCGCTCCAGGAAGCCGTTGTCCTCCAGGAACCAGACCACATCGTCGAGGCGCTCCTCGATGATCCAGGAGTCGGTCTCCTGGGCCCAGAAGGTGTGCTCCATGAAGGCCCGCAGGCCGTTGAAGGAGTCGCAGTAGCCGCCGGCAACACTGGCTAGCGTGTGGATCCGCAGGGCCGATTCCGCGGCGAGTTTGCTGCTGACGGGCTCGGGCTCGCCAAGAAGGTACGCTTCGACCAGCATTTCCCGCTCCTCGTCCGACTTGGCCAGCAGGACCGCTTCACCGTAGGGGTCGTAGCGGGGCCTCCCGGCGCGGCCCATCATCTGGTGGACTTCCATGACGGGCAGGGGCACGCTGCCGACGCCCATCTGGAAGCGGCGAACATCCCGGATGATGACCCGGCGGGCCGGTGTGTTCACGCCGGCCGCCAGCGTCGGCGTCGCGCAGAGCACCTTCAGCTTCCCCTCGCGAAAGGCTGTCTCCACGAAGCGCCGTTGCTTGGCATCAAGGCCGGCGGTATGGTAGCAGGCGCCCTTCTTGCACAGCAGTTGCAGGCGCTTGGTGGTGGGGCTGCCTTCGCCGCCGTCGTCCAGTTGCTTCACCCTCTCTTCCAGTTCAGCCAGGGCTTCGGCGTCCAGCAGCGCGCCGACTGTGCCGGCCAGCCGCTTCGCCTGGGCCTCCGCGGATTTGCGCGTGGAGACGAAGACCAGGCATTGGCCGCCAGCCGCGATGGCGTCCTCGACGAGGCTGGCCACGGGATCGCGGCCCACCTCAAGGAACCGCTTCTCCGCCTTGGGGGGCAGGAATTCGAGGCTGTTGCCCAGGTAGGTGCCGAGCTTGAGATCCACGGGCCGCCAAGTGCTGGTGACCAGTTTGGCCCCGAGCCACTCGGCGACAGCAGGCGCGTTGGCGATGGTGGCGCTGAGGCCGACGATCTGGGCGTCGGGGATGACGGCCCGGAACCGGGTGAGCAGGACTTCCAGAGTCGGGCCGCGGCCAGGGTCGTGGATCAGGTGCAACTCGTCGGCGACGACGCACCCGATGTCCTGCACCCACGGCGTGCGGTGGCGCAGCAGCGCGTCCGCCTTCTCGCTGGTGCACACGATCACGTCGAACTTGCCCAGCTTGGGGTCCCGCTCGTCCAGGTCGCCGGTGGCGATGCCGACCTTGAGGCCGAGGCTCGCGAACGCCTTCAGCTCGTCGTATTTCTCGCTGGCCAGCGCTCGCAGCGGAACAATGTAGAGCGCCTTCTTGCCGGTGGCGATGTAGCGGTGCAACATCGCGAGGTACGCGATCAGGCTCTTGCCGCTGGCCGTCGGGATGGCGACGAGGACGTTGTCGCCGTCCTTCAGCGCGGCCCACGCCTCCTCCTGGGGCGGGTAGAGTTGCTGGATGCCCTGCGCCTGGAGCAGATCCGCCACGCGGGGGTCGATTCCCAGGTCTACAAGGG
>JBFIJP010000327.1:0-4706 GCA_041600695.1 Thermoplasmatota archaeon
ATCGATCCCAGTACGGCGAGAATCAGCACGCCCCGCTGGGCGCCGATGTCCAGCACCCCGCCCTTGCCATACCAGGCGTCCGGGTAGGCGCTGGAGAAGTAGAACACGGCGGCCAGCGCAAAGACGAGGCCAGCAAGCGTCACCAGCAAACCGATCGTGCCCAGATAGTTGGGCTCGTCGACGCTTTCCACGCCCACATCCGTTTCCACATCCACGCTGCCCTGCAGGGCGCCCACCTGGGACGCCACATCCAGGACGAGGCGGTCCTGTTCTTCCAGGGCCCCTTCTTCCACGTCCTCCTCATAGACAACGATGTAGTCCTGTTCAGGCACCGCCGACCACCTCCCAGTCGTCAGCGGCAGCCGCGGCCGCGGCCCCAGGCGACCCCACACTGACGTTGGCCTGTGCACCGTGCAACTTGTAGTCACGCGACCGACCCTCGCCAACCTGGCGCCGGCCGTAGAAGAAAAGGGATGTCCCGGTGAGGGTCAGGGCCATGCCGAGACCCCACAGGATCTCCACCAGTTCGATGTTGTTTTGCGCCGTCTGAACGGTGTCGGCGCGCGACACGAACCACTGGTCGGGGTAGGCCACGAAGAAAGTGATGACTCCCGTGATCACCAGGATGGCGCCCACCATGATGGTGGCCAAGCCGATGTACGCCGCCGCAGACAAATCCTTCCGGTAGTGGAGCGGGATGGGCTCCTGTACATCCTCCTGTTCCAGGCGGACCGTTTCGACCGGCGCCACCGGATCAGGAGTCAGGACGATCCGGATGCGGCTGTCGGTCACGCCTGCTCACCCCGGTCCTCTTCTTCTTCGATGTCGATGGGGGCCGCATTGAGGACATCCTTGCCCTCACGCCGCATCATCTCCTCCACCTGCTCCCGGGACTCGCCACGCACAACCTTGATCCGCACCCGTCGGCCGGACCGGCTGGGCTGGGGGGCGGGCGCGGCGGCATCGGCAACACGCACAAGGTACGGCACCTGGGTCCGGCTGTTCACACGCACCTCATGGCCGTCCGGCAGCGGGCAGGGCTGGCCCTGGGCCGGCGCCTCCTTGGCAAAGAAATAGACTGGGCGGTCGCCCTCGGCACCTTCCACTTCGCGCCGGTACAGCGTGTAGTCGCCGTGAGTGAACGCGCCGTCGTCGCGGGTCACCACGACATCCTCGGCTTCCTCAACCTCCTCGGGCTCATCGGCAACTTCCCAACTGGAGAGGTCCTCGGGCAGTTCCTCGGCCGGCGGCTCGATGTCCACCGGCGCAAAGGAATCCTCGTCGGGCTCGTCGACCATCTGCCATCCCAGTTCCTCGAACTGCAAGGGCGGTGCCACGGCGCCGGGCACGGCCGATCGGATCAGCTTGGACCCAGGCGGGCACTCGCCCTCCTTGGCGAGGAAAGGCAGGCCGGTCTCCGTGTTTTCGCACACGTCGTAGCCCGGCGGGAGGTCACACGGCACGCCCACGCGGGGCTTGGTGCGACTGAAGAAATAGATGCGCTGGGTGCGCCCGGATGGCAGCTTCACATCGCGGTAGTACAGCTTGTAGCCGATGCTGTACTCGAACTCCCCCGTTTCGACACGGCCGCGACCGTATTCGCCACGACCGCCCTTCGGGATGAAGCTGACCATCCCTTCCTCTCCTGTGGGGGAGAAATCAGGCAGGTTCTCGTAGGGGTCACGGACCACGAAACTGGTCTCTCCCGGCCCCTCGGGTTCAGGCGTCGGAGGAGGCGCCACCGGTGGCGCTGCGGCCGCGTCGGATGTCGGGGCTACGAAGTCAAACTCCGGGGCGTCGCCGCCGGAATACTCCACCTCGATCGTGCGCGACTCGGCCGGCCCCAGCTTGCGCTCGATCTCCTGCTCGGAATAACCCAGCCGTCGTAGCAGACTGACCAGGTAAGGTCGGTCCACCTGGACACCGGCGGGAAGGGCCAATTCATCGAGCGTCACTCGCAGGGGATCGGGAGCACGGGGCATGGCGGACACCGGATGGAGGTGCCAACCCTGGTCCGTCTATATACCGTTTCGATTGCACCCCTTTTTCATTCGCCTTGTTCAATGCTGCGAATGGGGCTGCAAAACAAGCAGAAGTTTCGCATGTTCGCCGCCAGGGGCCCGACAGCCCGCCATTCGAACCTTTAAGAGGCAGCCCTCTTTCGGCGGCTCTGCGCCTGGGGAGGGCGCGCGCATCCATGATCCGATTCGGTCCAGCCGGGATTCCGCTCAGTTGCAAGGGACGCACTGTCCGGGACGGCATCATCTACACGCGCAACCTGGAACTGGATGCCATGGAGGTGCAGTTCGTGCGCGGCATCCGCATGACAGAGGAGGAGGCCCAGAAGGTGGGCGAGACGGCCGCTTTGGCGGGCGTCGAGCTCCATGTGAAGGCTCCCTACTACCTCAACTTGGCCGGCGACGAGAAAAACGTCGAGATGAGTGGCGCCAAGATCCTGGCAACTGGCAAGCTGGCCCACGAGATGGGTGCTGAGACCGTGGTGTTCCACCCGGGCTTCTACGGCGAGTTGTCCAAGGAGGAAACCAAGCGCCGCATCATCGACAACGTGCGTGACCTGCGCAACGTGTTCGTCCGCGAGGGCTGGAAGCCCCGCCTCGGCCTGGAAATCATGGGCAAGCGGGCGGTCTTCGGCAGCCTGGAGGAGGCGCTGGAGGTTTGCAGCAAGGTGAAGGGCATCGTGCCCGTCATCGACTTCGCCCACATCCACGCCCGCGGCAACGGCATCCTACAGCAGCCGGAGGACTTCAACGCCGTCTTCGACCGGCTGGCGCCGCTACGCATCGAGCACTTCCTGATCCACTTCACGGGCATCCTGTACGAGAACGGCAACGCCCGCTACCGCCTGCCCATCAAGAAGGGCGACCTGAAGTTCGAGCCCCTCTGCGAGGTGCTGATGGACAACAACCTGTCCGCCACCATCATCTCCACGAGCCCGATTCTTGAGCACGACGCGATGTACATGAACATCGTGTTCGATCGTGTCAAGGACCGCCGCGAGGCCCGCATCGCCCGCGAACTGCGCGAGCAGCAGGAGAAGGAGGAGAAGGAGCGCCGCGAGGCCGAGAAGAAGGCCCAGGCCGAGGAGGAGAAGCGCCTCAAGGAAATCGAGGACGCCAAGAAGGCGGAAGCGGACAAGCTCCTGAAGGCCGAGGCGGAGGCGAAGAAAGCTGCTGCTCCTGACTGTGAGGCGCTCACCAAGGGCGGAACACAGTGTAAGAACAAGGGCCGCGCCGGCAGCAAGTACTGCCCCAGCCACAAGGGTTGGCGCGGGCCCACCGTCTGGGACCTGCCTGAAAACAGGGTTCCCGAAGTCCTGCAAAGCGACGATTCGGGCCGCCGGCAGGTTCAGGTGGACGATTACAAGCTGTACAAGAAGGACACCCGCTTCTACTTCATGAAGGAGAAGAAGGAGGGCTTCAGCCTCATCTTCAAGGTGCCGGACGACCGGGAGATCGCCTACAACAAGGCGGGCATCCCGATCATCCGGAAGAAGAAGGAATAGCATGGATTTGCAGGAGCCGCTCGACTACATCCAGGGCCAGGTCGGCGAACTCCTGCGGCTCCCCGAGGGCGTGCTGGAGCAGTTCCTGGATGCCCTTGAACACACGCCTCGCGTTTTCCTGTACGGTCGCGGCCGCTCGGGTTTCGTGGCGCGCGCCTTCGCCGTCCGACTGATGCACCTGGGCTATCAGACGTACGTCATCGGCGAGACCATCACGGCACCGGTCCAGTCGGACGATGTCGTGATCCTGGTGTCGGGGTCGGGTACCACCTACCCGGTGGTCATGACGGCGGAGCTGGGTCGCAAGCTGGGCGCCACGGTGGTGGGTGTAACTGCCCGACCGGAGAGCGAAATTGGCCGCATGAGCCACATCGTTGTTCCGATCCTGGCTGGCACGGGCAACGGTGACCGCGTCAAGTACGCGCCGCTGGGCACCCTGTTCGAAACCGCAGCCTGGCTCTTCTTTGACGCCGTCGTTGCTCTGCTCATGGCCCGCCTCGGGGAGAACGAGGGGTCGATGAGGAAGAGGCATGCGACGCTCGAATAGCCTGAGCGCAGCGAAGGGTATTCGGGCGTGGACGAGGCCCGGCTGTGCCGGGTCTTGTCCTGGGTACGCGAGGAAGGCCTGAGCACAGCGAAGGGTATTCGGGCGTGGACGAGGCGCGGCTGTGCCGGGCCTTGTACAACGCTTGAGTGAGCGCAGCGAACGAGAGCGGAGCGGGCCTCTTTGGACTGCGGCCCACTTGTGGGCCGTACGATTGGCGGCCAGAACCGAGCGAAAGCGAGGATGTGGCGCCTAGACCGCGGGGCGCGAGCCCCGCGCGATGAAGAGGCATGCGACGCTCGAATAGCCTGAGCGCAGCGAAGGGTCTTCGGGCGTGGACGAGGCCCGGCTACGCCGGGCCTTGTCCTGGGTACGCGAGGAAGGCCTGAGCGCAGCGAAGGGTATTCGGGCGTGGACGAGGCGCGGCTGTGCCGGGCCTTGTCTTGGCTACGTGAGGAAGGCCTGAGCGCAGCGAAGGGTGTTCGGGCGTGGAGGAGGCTCGGCTGTGCCGGGTCTTGTCCTGGGTATGCGAGGAAGGCCTGAGCGCAGCGAAGGGTGTTCGGGCGTGGACGAGGTCCGGCTGTGCCGGGTCTTGTCCTGGGTATGCGAGGAAGGCCTGAGTGCAGCGAAGGGTGTTCG
>JBFIJP010000328.1:0-4705 GCA_041600695.1 Thermoplasmatota archaeon
AGCAGGGCGATGCCGGCGGAAAGCATGGCCGCGATGCTGGCGCCGTTAGGGACCAGTGTGCCTTCGTCGCCGTCAGGCATGATCACACGCTCCTCAGCTTCGTGATCGCGGCTCCGAGGCCAAAGACGAGCATGGTAAAGATCCAGCCCAGCACCACGAGAACCGAGATGGCCTGACGAAGATGGGGCTTGTGCGCGAGTCCGTCGCCTTCCCGCCACAAGGAGAACGCCGCGGCCACCGCCAGCGGCAAGGTGAACAGGGCAACGAACTCCTTCAATTCGAAGAAAATCTCGTGCAGGGCGGGGTTGGTTTCCAGGAAATAGCTCCGTGGCCCCCCTTCCTGCCGGTAGAAGATGTAAATCCAGTTGCCGAAAAGGATCGTGATCAGCGAGAAGAAAGCGCACAGCATGGCCAGGATTCGCAAGTCCCGGTACGCTTGCAGCCGTCCCGTGTACAGGTGCAGCGCCAGGTAGGCTGCCACCGTGGCAACGATCACGTACAGGATCGATGAAATGCCGTGGAGGGTGGCGGGCACGGCGTAGCGGCTGTCGCCCAGAAGCTCTGCCACGGGTGCCGTCACCATGGCAAGAATCGCGACGACGCCAACGGCCGCCATGAGGATGTATGCCAATGTCCAATCACGCGGCTGGGCGACGACTGTGCTTCGAGCCTCGGTTTTGGCGGCCATGATGCTCCGGCCGTGCAGCCGGGCACGGCAGGTCTTTCATCGACCACGACGGCGGTTTAAGGGCACGGTGCCAGGGTCGGTCCCACAAGGCGGTGTCTGGGCCAGGCCCCCGGGGGGCGTGGCGCGGAATCCGCACGGCCAGCGATCCTGTTCCAGACGCGTGGGTGATCCACGTGCAGGACCCAACGTCCGGCCACATCATCGGCGCACGAGAATTACCGCCGACGGCCCCGCCGGGTCCAAGCCGCCGCACCGATCGCCATCAGCGCCATCCAGCCGGCCACGGGGGTTGCCCGGCCATCGTCCGCCTCCGCGGCTGCGAGCGCGTCGCGTGAAACCTGCTCGGCCACGACTTGCACCGTGCGCTCGACACTTCCCGACTGCCCCCATGAATCCTCCACGCGCAACTGCACGCGGTACGAACCCTCGAGCAGGAAGGTGTGGATCGGTGATTCCTCACTGGATGTGGAACCGTCCCCGAAGTCCCATTGCCGCCAGACAATATCGTCCTCCGTGTCGAACGACCGGTCGTTGAACGTGACATTGGCCCCCGGTGCCGGCCACGCCGGGCCAAAGGAGAAGTCTGCAACCGGGGCGTCATCGGTGTCTTCGTCGCCGACGATGAAACGGTGCTCGCGGTGCACGATGTTGCCCGCGATATCAGCCACTGTGAGGTTGATCGCATAGGCACCCATGCGGGTGTACGAGTGGCTGGCCCGGACGCCCGTGGAACTGGGTCTGCCGTCCCCCCACGACCACACGAAGCTCAAGTTGCCCCCCTCTGGGTCGGAGCTCGCCGAAGCATCCACGCGCACCCTCAGGTCATCCTCGGCCACACTGAACCAGACTTCGGGCGGTTGGTCAAGGAGGTCTGGGGCAGGAACGGGCGGCAGTTCGACAATGTCGGGCAGAACATGGGCGAACCGGACCGACCTGCGGGAGGTGGCCCCATCGTGGCCGTATGCCACATGGACGCCTCCCCAAATGTCGTGGTCAATGCCGAAATAATCCAGAAGATCGCGATCGCTCTGGCTGTTCGTCGAGCAGGTAGCACCACTCATGCAAATGTCGCCAACGTGATTGGGCTCCGCGGTCAGCCTGACGTGCTGGATGGATGGCGTATCCGTCCAGAAATGATCCACGATGGCGAGGTAGACATTGAACGTCCCGGCGTAGGATGGCGAGGAAGGGTTTCCCGCAGTTTCTGAACCGTACCAGGCAACCGCGATGCGGCCATTGTGAACACTCAGGACCGGGTACGCATTCGAGTAGAGAGCCGGAGGTGACACTGTGAGTTGGCGCAGTTGTCCCGACCAGCCGTCCTTGCCGCTGAGAAGAATTTCCCGATTGGCGGGCCCGGCGGCGGCCATGTACAGGCGGCCGTCTTCCTCCTTCACCTGCAACATGCCGTTGGCTCCCAGGGAGCCTGGAAACATGTCAATCGATCGGGTCAAGCCGCAGGATCCAGCAAAACGAACCACGCCGCCGTCTTCCTCGCCGACGTAGAAATTGCCGTCTTTGTCAAAGATGACGTTTCCCACGTTTGGGATGGCCGTCAGCACCCCGCGGTCCAGCCACGTCTCCCCACCGTCTTGGGAGCGGGCACAGCTTTCCGAAAACGTGCGGCCCCAGTCGAAGACGACGAGAACCACCTCCCCGTCGCCACGGGCGGCGATCCATGGACGGTCGGCGATGGGCGAAGCGTCCACGATGTGTTCAACGTGGTCGGCCGTGCGCCCGCCATCCCTGCTGCGCGCGAGGCTGACGGCTTGAGCCGTGGTTGTTGCGAAGTAGAAGCGACCGTCGTCGTCCTCGGCCAGTGTCCAGCCGTCGGCAGAGTTCAGGAACGGTCGGGCGCCCCGGTCCCACGTTGTACCGTTGTCTGTGCTGATCCATAGGCCGCTGGTGTCACCAATCCAGAGCGTGCTGCCATCCTTGCTGGCGAGGATGGTCGGCTCGGCGCCGCCGCTCACCTCGGTGGAAGGCGGGCGCAAGCCGTCCAGGAGCCAGACGTTGGGTCGCCAGAGCGGCGGGACGCTTGACACGTGCATTCCTGGCGGCAATGGCTCCTCGTCTGGGGCGTCCGGCGCGTCGATGGCCGGGGCCGGCAGACTATCCAGACACCCGCCGAGGGCCAGGAAGGACATGAGGCAGGAAACCACCACCGCTCGATGCACAAGCGGTGACCCTGACGCATGCCTGATAACGATTGCCGACGGCGTGGCCCTCCTTGGGACCAGTTGCGTTTCCGCCACGGACTGACCACGGACAACAGCCCCGAGCTGGGTGATCCGTGCCCGTGGTCAAGACCCTGCGTCGCCCAACGGCAGGCGCGGCAAGCGTGGCCGGGTTATCCTACCAGAACGGATCCATCCCGTCTGTCACGGGCAGCTCCGTGTCTCGCGTCTGATCGGTGACGGTGTAACTGAACCAGGGTGTCGTGAAGCTCAGCGGGTTGCGTGGATCGGTGCCGTCGCGAACCTCGCGGCCATCATTGGAGAGGTCGCCGTCGGTGTCCCGGTCCCTGGGGTCGGTGCCGTGCACGAACAATTCGTCCGGGTCCGATAGGGTGTCCCCGTCGGAGTCGGCCCGCGTGGGCAGCGTTCCGTACGTGTGCACCTCGTCGCCGTCCGACAAACCGTCGCCATCGGAATCGCCCACGAAGGGATCGGACCGGTAGCGGATCTCGTCGCCGTCGTTGAGCCCGTCACCATCGGTGTCCGGGTTGCGCGGGTCTGTCCCGTGGAGGTCACGTTCTTCCCAGTCCTCCAGCCCATCATTGTCGGTATCAAGGACATACGTGGAGAGCCAACTTGGAACCGTTTCGCCGCTTCCGCGGGTCATGATGACCAGCGTGTTGCCCGTCACGGCCATGTCCGTACCGAATTGCGCGTGAGGACGGGAATAACGATGATTCAGGCGTGATTCCAGTTCCCACGCCCCGTCCACCATCTCGTAGACATAGACGCGGCCGAGAAGCCTATTGCCCTCCGAGTCGAACGAGCGGGCGGCCACGACGAGGCGGTCGTCGTGCAGCGCCCCAAATCGGGTGGTGTTGAACGAACCAGCATCCGGGTTGCGCAGGACTTGCAGCACGTTGCCGGAGGCGTCTGCGATCGCCACGCCGTCCCGCGTGCTGAAATAGATACGGTCCCCGGCGAATGTCACGTCGGAAAACGTGTGACCTAGCAGGGACGGGTGTTCGAGGGTTCCGACCCGCTCCATGGTGATCGGATTGTAAAAGAATCCCATGATGTGGTCGTCTACATGGGGTTGCTGCTCGACGAACAACAAACCGTCGCGAAAGCCGCCCAATTCAGGGGGGAAAGGAGCGATGGGATTCTGGGGGCCATCCGAATCAATGCGCCCCCTGTAGTCGCCGGAGGGAATATCGTACACGCGGATGCACCCGCAGGTGTGATCCCGCGCGGCTAGGGTGTCCCCCTCAGCCGCGAAGCCTCGACCGATTTGGCTGTCGCGACCGGGTTCGGGGGAGGCAAATGCCCGCACGAATTCGTCCGCGGCAATGTCATAGAGCCAGATCTTGCCCGCATAGGCGTCGCCGCCCAAGGGTCCTTCGTCGCCGGGCACCCCGATGAGGAGGTGGCCGTCGAGGAACTGGATTTCGCGCCCGAAGTAGTCGTAGCTAGCGATGGAGTCCGGGTTCTGGATTTCCTTCACGAAGGTACCGTCGAGTCGGTAGTGCTGAACGACCCCGGTGCCGCCGCCATTGCGGTTCACTTCCGGGAACGACCGAAAGATGTTGTCTCCGCCCACCGCAAGGTCGCCGTTTCTCTGGGTGTATGCCGGGTCGATCTCGGTTTCGAACCAATGTGATGCGTAAGGTGTTTCGCGGAGGTGTGATCCGTTGGCAGGCAGCGAGCCGATGACCAACAATGCAACCATCATCCCCGCTAGCAAATGCGGCGCCCTGGTGAGCATGCGGGCCCGCAACGGGCGCGTGCGGATAAGCAAGCGGGTGTACTGCCTTCGGCGCGCAGCCAGAAACCTGCCTGG
>JBFIJP010000329.1:0-4703 GCA_041600695.1 Thermoplasmatota archaeon
GAAGAGGAGCGAGAAGGAAGAGGGGTCGGACACGCCTAGCACTGGTAGTCGCTGGTCAGATCTCCAAGTGCATTGGGGGGACTCCCTTGAGAGCACACGGCATTCCAGACAGCCTCGTTTGCGAGCAGCATCTGGGCGGATTGGCCGAGGCTTTGGCCCACCGAAGTCGCCACCTTCCCGGCCTCATTGTACACACCGGACGCGTCGGCGTAGCGAACACTGGCTTGTTTTGCCGCGCTCTGGGCGGCTTTGCCGGCCTGCGTGAAAGCGCCGTTTGAGACGCTCACCAGCGCGTTGATGGCCGCGTATTCCGCGCCGCTCAAGGCGGTCAACTCACGAGGCGGCGTCTGGCCCGTGGGCATCAGGATGTAGAATCCAAGCAGACCCAGGCAGGCGAGAGGACTCATGCCGATCCCGGTTCCAGCCGTTTGTCCCGGCAGGCCGGGCGCGCCGGGCAGTCCCTGGTTTGCCGTCATCGGGCCGGGCCCATCTCCTCCGCCAGCGGTCGAAACCGCCGAGGCCGATCCGCCGATTCCGGGACCACCAGGCATGCCTCCGAAGCCGCCGATGCCGGCCGGTCCGTCGCACTTGACCGTCGTGAAGAGGTCAACCTGAAGCGGCACGCCTTCCCCGCCGTCGCCGCCCTGGCCACCATTTCCGCCGGTTCCACCGTTGCCGCCCTTGCCGCCGGTTGCGACCGCCGCCCCGCCGGGGCCGCCGCCGTGCGTGAAGCAGCGCCAGGCTCCGGGAGCACCGGCCCCTCCGGTCGCCGAGGCGGACCCGCCGGAGCCTCCGTGGCCACCGGCTCCACCCATGCCACCCATGCCGCCGGGCATACCCATGGGGCTGCCGGGCGCTCCGTCCTCTCCGACGGCGCCGTGGCCGCCGTTGCCACCATTGCCGCCCTTGCCGCCCGTTGCGGTCGCAGCACCACCGGCCCATCGGCACGTAGCCGTTGAAGCGCCACCCACGGCCGTTGCGAAGCCGCCGTTGCCGCCGACACCGCCAGCGCCGCCCGGTTGACCCGGCGACTTGCCGGCACAACCGCCATAGCCAGGCCCACCGTCCCCTGCCGTGGCCACGGCCGCATCGGGCTTGCGTTTGGGATCTGTTTGCACCGTCTGCGCGCCGCCATTGGGCCCGTTTTGCCCGCACGAGCTAATCGTGGCACCGTCGCCACCGATGGCCATGGAAGATCCACCGATGCCGCCGTCGCCCTGCTCTTGGGTGACCGTGACGGGAATGCCGAGCGCCTGAATGCGCCCCATGGCGCCGCCGTCGCCGGCGGTCGCCTCGGCGTTGCCGCCGTCGCCATACTCAGCGTCCCACCCCTCGGCATGGGCTTCGCCGCCGTTGCCGGCCACGCCGCCACGCACAACACCCTGGGAAGCCTCGTCGATGAGGACATCGATCAGGACATTCCCGCCAGAGCCGCCGGTGCCAGCCGCCGCCAACGCGTCGGGGAGGTACTTGGTGCCCAGGGACACGACCGATTGGCCGTCGCCACCTTTGCCGCCCGCCAAAACGGCCCCCGGTTCAAGGAGCAGGGATGCGCCGGGACCCAGGGCCTCCACCCGCACGTCGCCACCCGACAGACCGTCAGCACCGCTGAGGGCGCCGCTGCCGTCGAGACTGAACCAGGCCGCCGCGTCGCCAGCCTGAACGAGGCCGGCAACGGTGATGGGGCCACCACTCACCAGACGCACGGAGTAACCGGGCGTTCCGGAAGCGGCCCGAGCGACCAAATCGCCCGTAATGGTCAGACTGTCGCGTCCAACGAGGGTCAGGTCGCCGACGATCGTGTAGGATTCGTCAAGCAAGAGATCATCCGCTTCGATGAGTCCAACGATCCAAGGCAGCTCGTCGAGATCCGTTTCAGGCGTGGCCATAGCCAGGCCGGCTGTCATCAACACAAGGGCCGCCGCAACCGCCCCCATTCCGTTCCAGTTCATTGTTGGTCATCCTGTGGCCGCAACCACAAACGCTCCACAAACCTCGCCAACTTAGCCCCCCTTGCTGCGTTCTTCCCCCCATGAAGGCACTTGTTGTGATATTGCTCCGGGGCCCGGGAGCATCGCGACAACCATGCCTAAGAAAGCCCACCTGCTGCGAGGTTCCGGTGGTTCCAATGATGAAACGTGCGATGATCCCAGTGGTCGCCCTTCTGGTGGTCAGTTCCTCGGCTGGCGCCCAGTTGCCTGAGGACCCTGTCGACGAGCTCGTGCAACTTTTGTTGAACACCGCGGACGACCTCCTTGGGACCATCAACGACCTCATCGGACCACCCGGTTGTATCCGGCCCGGGCCGCCGACGGACTTGCTGGCTACACAGGTTGCCGGCGGCTACGAGTTAACGTGGACCGCGCCGACCAATACGGGGTCAGACCCCCTGACGGCGTACCACATCTACCGCATCGACGCTGACCCCATCGACACGCTGACGCCAATCGTGGTGGGACCCGCCACAACATCCTACACGGATCCGGGGGGCCCGGCCTGGACGGCGATCTACATCGTCGTGTCGGTCAACAAGTGCGGCGAGGGCGGCTTTTCGGATCCGACGTTCGTCGTGGGCGGACGCGCGGAGGCGGAGTTCGATACGCCCGACTACCCTCACTGCATCGTGCTCGCCATCATCAATCCGCCCCAGGCCCCCTACTATCTTGGCCCGTTCGCCGAATGCCTGACGCCTGTGCCGGGTGCCTTTTGAAGCGATCCGTGTGGCTTGTGTTGGCGCTGCTGGCGTTGCCCGTGTCCGGGCAGCCGGCGTTTGGCGAGTTGCGGTCCAGCGAGGTGAACCTCCGGGATGCTGTGGCCAACGGGCCCGGCGTGGCCTTGACCGTTGGAGGGCCCGGCCAACCCCTTGCCGAAGGGTTGCTCATCGAAATCACCGGCGCCGTCGTTGACATGGAAACCCACACGACGCGGCAAGACCTCGTCGTGGCTGGCACCGCGCTCACCTCGCCGCCGGAGATATCCCACCAACGCCTGGTGGACGTTCGCGGTGCCTTGCGGCCGCACGCCAACAGCCTGGAGTTGGTTGGCATCACGCATGGCGAGCTACGGGCCAGCGGCGACTGGACGGTTCGCAATGCGGTCGGCTCTGTCCAGGCGCCAGACCGAGCCCTGACCGGGCTGCCGCTGCCCGCGGCGGATGTCGATACAGCCCTGTCGCTGGCGGCATCGCCGGGCGCCGAATTGGGCATGGCTGGCGACTTCACGTTGGTCGTCTGGGAGTGGAGTGGTCGCCTGGATAGTAACGATGGGCCCGTTGAGATCACGAGCGGCGAGCAGGCCGGAACGCTCCAGGACCCCAGCGGCTCGTTGCCCGCGAGTTCAGGCACCACCCTGCAACAGGTGATCCTGAGTGTCACCAATGGAACGGCACAAGTGCGCGGCCTGCCCGCCGCCAGCCGTGCCTACGTGACGGGGGCTGATGTTGCGGCCACCGGTGTCGTGTTCCATGGCGTGGTGGGCCAGTTGTCAGATGGCGATCGGTTGCGGCCCATCCAGGCGGATCAGGTCGCCATAACCGGCGATCTTCGTTTGAACCTCGAACGCGTGGATGGTGACGAGCTTGTTGCTCAGTTGCTCAGTGGAGTGACGGCCGTTACGGCTGATGGCGCCCCCCTTGCTTGGGTGGCGCCGTTGCCCGCCGAAGGGCGCCGGTGGCGATTCGCCTGGCCCGTTGCTTTTGCGCTGTTGGCTGTGCCGCCGGTTCTCATGACGTGGCGGCATCGGTCCGTCGCGGCCCGCATGGACGATGTGGCGTTCCTGGTGCGTTCCGGTCAGCACCAGGCGGCGTCCGATCTGGCGAAGCGCCTCGCTCGCCATCGGGGTGTCGGCCGCGAGGCAACCGTGGCCATCGTTCAATCCAAGTTGGCGCTCGGCCAGTGGCAGGATGCGGAGGCGATCCTTCGTCGCCGCCCCTGGACAGGCGCGGACGCGGGGCTGTGGAACTACATGCTTGGCGTGGTGTACGCTCGCGGCGGCCAGGCGGAAGCCGTGGCGCACCATGTTGGGCGGGCCTGCGAGTTGAATCCGCACCTGATTGCGCGGGCTCAATCGGAGCCGGCCCTGGCCCCGTACCGGGCCAGTTTGCGCCCAGTGGCGAGTTCGCCGGGGGCCGGGCGGTGACCGGGGACCCCAGACAACGACTGTTGAAGTGGATCAGCGCCAATCCCGGGGCAAACCTCAAGGAGATCGCGGAGTTCCTCGGCGTAACCCGGACGGCGGCGGTCTACCATGCACGCAAGCTGGAACGCAACGGTGACGTCCGGGTGGTCGTGGCGGGTCGCCGGCGCCTCCATTTTCCCAACCACGTCAGCGAGCGCGAGGACGACTTGCTCGGCCTGCTCCGTTTGGAGCGTGCACGCCAAATTGTGGAAGCCATCCGCGATGATCCGACGGTTTCCTGGGGGCGCCTGGCGCGACGCCTGGGCGTCACGCCTCGTGCCATTCGGTGGCAAATCGCTCGCCTGGAAGATGAGGGGGTGCTGGCGATCAACCGAAGCGAGGACCGCCGCGTGGTCCAGATGCACCCCCTGGTCCGGCGCCACTTGGAACAACAGACGCTCGCCGTCGAGGCCTGAGCCCGGCCAGCGCGGCCCCCTAGACTCATATCGGGCCATCCGGTGGGCGGCGCCATGCAAGACATCGGCGTGCCGCTTGGTCCGGGCCAGGGCCGCGAAGGCGTCACCACC
>JBFIJP010000330.1:0-4695 GCA_041600695.1 Thermoplasmatota archaeon
CCCCTACGAGGCGGCGATCCTGGCCAAGCGGTTCCTGGACGGCCGGGGAATCGATGCCCAGGTGACCATCGCCAGCCCGGAGCCCCAGCCCCTGCCGGTTGCCGGTCCGGTGTGCGGCGATGTGGTGCGCGGCTGGGTGGAGGAGCGCGGCGTTCGCGTCGCCTCGGCTCGCACGGTCGAGCGCGTCGATGCCGAAGCTCAGGCAGTCCATTTCGATGATGGCTCGGCTCTCCCTTTCGATGTGCTCGCCGCAGTTCCCGTCCACCGGGTGCCGGAAGTCCTCCGCGTGGCCGGCCTCGTCGGCCCCCATGGCTGGGTCCCCGTCGACCGGCATACTCTGGCGACGTCCCACGCCAACGTTTGGGCCATCGGCGATTGCACCGCTATCCCCCTGTCGGTGGGCAAGCCGCTGGTCAAGGCGGGCGTCATGGCCGAGCAGGAGGCGGAGGTCGTGGCGGCCAACATCGCCGCCCGGGTGCGGGGGGAGCCTGAGACCGCTCGGTTCAAGGCCCAGGGGTCATGCTACCTGGAACTCGGCGACGGCATCGCCGTGGAAGTGGTGGGTGACTTCTTTGCCGAGCCGGCGCCCGTTGTGGCGGCCGGTGTGCCTTCAGCGGAAGCCTTCGCCGGGAAGGTTGAGTTTGAGAGAAGCCGGATCGAGCGGTGGCTAGGGCCGGCGCTTGCCCCGGGCCAGCCCGGCGCCTAGGCGCCGGGAGTGCCCCCGGCGTCGACATCGTGGACTTCCACGTTGGGTACCGGGGGGCGATGTCGTGCATGGCCAGCGAGCGCGCGCAACTCGTCCCAGTTTCCAGCGGTTTTCACGCCGGGCCCGGGCGCCGTCGGCGACTCAATGTTGTTGAGCAATCCCGCGGGATGGATTGGAAAACCCGTCGGGCTATCATAATGGAGGTCCTCGATTTCGACGCGGCCAGCTGGCACCCGCAAGACCCGGAATAGCTTGTTGTTGCCAGGCAAATGAGTCGTGTTCTTGTCCACGATGTAGCCGGAATAGGTGGCCTCGCTTTTCGTGAATTCCACGACGGAGTAGCCGTACCGGTGGCTGTTCCACATGCGAAGGTGGGGGTTCGCCAGCAGTACGGCGGCCTCAACGACTTCCTCCTCGCCCGGCAGATAGGGGCTTGGGTAGATGGCCTCCGCCATGTTCGGGCTTGAGATGGCGGGCGTCATGAGTTCAACCGCGACGCGCTGGTCCGCGAGGCGATCGTTGTAGCCGGTCTGAACATAGCCTGCCTGGAAAGTGTGCAGGTCACCCGTGAGGACGACGACGTTGTCCGTTTGGGCCATCGCGTCCGCCACCAGGCGGCGTTCGTGCTCGTAGCCGTCCCACGAATCCATGCCGAGGAAAATGCTGGTGCCCGGAAACACGAATCCGAGGGGGGTCATCTGAACCGGGTTACCCACGACCTTCCAGTGGCGGTCGCTTTGAACCAGCCCGTCCGTGAGCCAGTCGCGCTGCCGCGGGCCGAGCATCGTTGCCTCCGGGTCCAGGCGGTTGGGCCCGTTGGGCCCCAATCTTTCCTCGCCCGGCGGCGGCGTGCTGCGGAACCACCGTTCGTCCAGCATCCACAGGTCCACCAGTTTGCCAAACGAGAAGCGGCGGTACAAAGTGATGTGATCCTGGGGGTTGTCGGATGTGGCGTCGTGCCTGACGCGGATCGGCATGTACTCCACGTACGCCTTGGCGCAGGCAGCAAAATAGGCGGTCAGGGCGGCCTCGTCGTCGTTCAGACGGAAGGTTTCGCCGCCATAGTAGCGCCCTTCTTCGTAATTGAAATAGCAGTTGTCCGTAATTTCGTGGTCGTCCCACGTGGTGATGATGGTGTGTTGCTCTAGGGCCCGCTGTAGGTGTTCGTCGCTGCGGTAGCGCTGGTGGACGTAGGAGAGGTCCGCCGCGGTTTCCATGCGGGGCCCCCCACTGGGCAGGTCCATGGCGCGCCCGGGAAGTGCCGTGCCCGCATAGCTGGCCTCGCCGTTGTGTTCGTAAATGAAGTCGCCGAGGTGGACGAGGAAATCAACATCGGCGTCGGCGATGTGCCCGTAGGCCGGGAAGTAGCCGTGCTGGAAATTCTGGCAGGTGAGCACGCCCAAGCGCAGACGATCAATGTCCGCGTCCGCCGCCGGTAGCGTGCGCAGGCGCCCCGTCCGACTCGCCGTCCCGCCGCAAATGAATCGGTAATAAAAATAGCGGTTCTCGGAAAGGAGGCCATCGAGGTCAACCCGGAGGGTGTGGTCGCTGGCGGCGTTGATTTCGGCTGCCGGTACGACGCCACGGTAGATGGGCTCGCGGAAACTGGGGTCCGAGGCCACTTCTAGGGCCACGTCGCCGGCCGCCTCAGGCCGGACGCGCGTCCAAACGATGGCTCCGGTTGGTGTGGGGTCCCCGCTCGCGATTCCCTGCGGGAACACGGTGGACGGCGCGGCGCCGCTGGTGATCTCGAAGGCGCGCGGTTGCTGGTTGGCGGATGCCAACCCAAGCGGCAGGTGTGTCCAGGGCAGGGCCATGCCGGCGGCAGTCAGGCCGGCGCCAAGGGCCGCGGCGCGCAGGAATTGGCGACGCGACATTCCGGCCGGGCTCGGCTCTATGGGGTTCATGCCAGGCCCTCGGGGCCGTTTCGGGCTACCAACACCGGCAGTCATATTGGCCGCACATTAAAATCTCGGCGGGCGCCGGTTGACGCGCGCGGCGGGATGCCCTGGCCCGTGGATGCCGGGTCCCGCAGCCGCCGGGGCGGCGGCCCGGTCGGCCGCGGCCTGGGGGGCGGTTGCGCCGGAATGCCGCAATGGCGTTCGCGCCAGCTACGTGGCTGGCCACGGCGGGTCGTGCCTTGCAGTTTCGGACTCAGCCCTGGCGTTCCAAGGTGCGCTCGTAGAGCACGTTGGCCCCGTCGTCGTAGAAGACCCCGGTCAGGGAGTCACCCACGATCTCGATCCACACGAATCCCAACACCTCGCCCTTCTGGTAGTAGACCTCGTTGCGCTGCGGGTCGGCCAAGGCGCGGATCTTGGCGGCGGCGCCGCTGACGATGAACTCGGTCTTGCCGCAGGACTCGACGGGTTTGAGCCATTGCAGATCATGGTCGTGACCGGTGATGAGCACATCCACCTTGTCGCAGATGTGCTCGTCGTAGAATTCCTTCACGTACGGGCCGGCCACCGGCGTGGGTCCGGCTCCCTCGTAATTGCCTGCGTTGCCGTGGGCGCCGTTGCTGAGGTACGGGTGGTGGCCAAACGCGATGGTCCACGTGGTGTTGACGGCGGCGAGGGTTTCGTCGACCCACTCCTCCTGCTGCTGATAGGTGATGTCGGTCTCGCCCCAGCCCTGGCCGTAGTACATCAGGGTGTTCGTATCAAGGGCCAGGAAGGTGACGTTGGGCTTGACGACGGGGTAGTATCGGGCGGGCATGTTCCACTTGTCGCTGGCCCGGTCCTCGCGGTACGTGTAGGCGACCTGGTGGTTTCCAGTGGCGTACCAGTGGCCGATGCCCAGGTCCCCCGGCTCTTCGCCCACCGCGTCCGACAGCGCGCCCGTCACGGGGTCGTCGCCCCACAGGGACGTGGCGGGGTCGCGGCTGTTGTCGTGATTGCCAAGCGTCAGGTAGAACGGGAGGCTCAGGTTGGCGTAGGGCTCCTCGAACTTGGTGTCAAACTGCGGATCATATTCATCGTCCGTGCCGGTCTCGTAGATGTTGTCGCCGCCGGTGATGGCAAAATCGCAGCCGCGCTCGGCACAAACCTGCTCGATGGCGCGGGCGACCTTGAATTGGTCCTCCTTGCCGGTGCCTTGGTCGCCGATGGCCACGAAGCGAATGCCTGCCGGCGCGAGGGGGGCTTCGGGAACAGGGGTGGGTTCCTCCGGTGGGGTGTCCTCCGGCTCGACGGGGTCCGCCTCAGCCTCGGCTGGGTCGGCGGCGGGCTCGTCGTCGCCGAGGCAGCCGGCCACGGCCGGCATCAGGAACAGGAGGGCAAGCCAGATGTTTCGTTGCATGAATGTCTCCGGGAGAGGCGACGATTGAGCGCCGCCGTAAAGATGCTGTAGAGATCGAGGTGCCCCAGGTCCGTTCGGGAGCCGGGGGATGCCGGGTCGGCTTTTCTAAAATCGCCGGGTGACGACAAGGTACTGGTTCCTGAAGAACCGGTAGAAGATCCAGCCCAGCGCGGCCACGAGGAAGGCCGTGTCGCCGACGACGAGCCAGAGGCCTCGCGTGGCCAGGCTCAGCTCGTCCCGCTCGTACCACTGGCCGGCCATGAAGGTGTGGCGCACCAGCAGCACGATGCTCAGCATGAAGATCGCGATGACTGCGAGGTCGATGTAGAACAGGTACTTCCGCCAGGTCGTACGGTCGACCTTCTGCAGGTCTTCAAACTCCATGCGCTGGCGTCGGACGCCGCTCCGGCTGAAACGTCTTGCCTTTGTTGGGGCGGCCCCTGCCGCCTTGGCCCTGCCGCCTTGGCCCTGCCGCCTTGGCCCTGCTGCCCTGGCCCCGCCGCCCGCTTCTGCTTCGGCAAACCCCTTTGACGCCGCCGGGCTCGCCAAACCGTGGCGGACCTGGAAGCCATCCATTCACGGGTGCGCGCCTGCGTGGCGTGCGGCCTTCACGAGACCCGCACCAATGCCGTGCCCGGCGAGGGCGAACCCCGGCCAGGCATGGGTGTGATGCTCGTGGGCGAGGCCCC
>JBFIJP010000331.1:0-4676 GCA_041600695.1 Thermoplasmatota archaeon
CAGCGGACCCCGGAGCGCGTGTCCCACCGCCGCGCGGACCTGGTTCGCAACCGAACCGTCGAACATGTCACCATCGAGTCCTGGCCACCGGGGCAGGACAGCAGCGACCGCTTCAGTGTCCGCGTCCTCGCCGAGAGCGGGACGTACATCAAGGAAATGGTGCACGGCGACGAAGGCCGCACGACACCCAACATGGCCGCGCTGGTGGGCGTGCCGACCCGGGTTGAGTTCCTGGATGTCGTGGCGATCCTGGACGACCGGCCATCAACGGGCGGCGGCGCGGCTGGCAACTGAACTACCGGCGACGGACCGCGACGGCGACAGTCATCGCCACCAGCAGAAACGCCCAACTCACACCGGGCGCCTCCGCGTCCTCGGCCAAGGGCGCCTGGTTCGTCGCTGGCATGGCGGGGCCCGCGTTTTGGAACGTCCAGGTCACGTTGCGGGCGAAGTTCTCACCGCAATCCGGGCCGTCGAGACAATGGCTGTACGTGTAGAAGGACACCGTCTCCTGGGCCCACGCGCTCTCTGGCGCCGTGAAGATCACCCGGTTCGTGAGGCTCCGATCGCCGGCCGCCACGTCGAAGATGTGGGCCCGCAGGCCGGTGAGGCTGGCCGCGCCGCTGACAACCTTGTCCTCGAACATGATCATCGTCTTCGCGTTGGCCGTGATCTCCAGGTCCAAGTCGAATTCGAGCGTGGTGCCGTTCACCATGAAGGTTTGGTCGCCGTCCGGCGTCATCGTGTGGCCCGGCAGGTAATCCACCATCACGCCGGCGGCCTCGGCTTCGGCTGCGTGGTCCCCCAGTTGGGCCACTAGGGCGAGCGTGAACGGGGCCAGCCCCGGCGCATCGACGGTTTCCACGGAAAGGGTGGCGTTCTGGACAACCGTGTCATGCCCAAGGCACTCCTCGATGCCGAAGTGCAACTGCGCGGGCTCCGCTTGCAGCCACTCCGGCGCGTCCGCCAGCGCCACGACGACATCGGCCTCCCCCATGTTTTCCAGCACCTCCATGCAACCCAGAGTCACCATGACGTCAATGGCGGTGGCACCGTTAGGGATCAGCATCGGTGGCACCGAGGCTTGCAGTTCGAAGGCCGCGCTCGGTGCCTGGGCGCTGGTCGCCGGCAACAAGGCGACCAGGGCCACTGCGGCCAGCAACAGGGGGATTCGAGGGTTCATGAGCCAGCCAGCGCCTGCTTGACTTACTCCTTCCTTTCGGGGTTCTCTTGACGGTATTCGTCCTGCAACCAGTACTTGGTCTGTCTCGTGTCACCCAAATGGACGTGCGAGTCCAGGCAACCGGCCGCATCGAGCGCCTTGAGCGCGCCGTACACCGTCCGACGCGCATGTCCGGTCTGCGCGCACAATTCCTTCTGCGTCATGGGGCCAGCGCGCAGGGCCACAAAGACCGCCTGCGCGGCGCCGTGCAGGGCCTCGACCTCCGCCGGCAGGTCGGCCGCGTGGGCATCCGTCACCGCAAGCGGCTCGGCCGGCGCGGTTTTGCTGAACACGCGCCCCCACAAGCCGGCGTACTCCATGATCAAGTCCGGCGTCGGGTGGTAAGCCTGGAGCAACTGTAGCACACGGGCGGCATCGACCAGTTGCAGGCGGGCCCGGCCGTCCACCGTGTCCTGGACGGCGAGGCCCGCGTCACAGGCCACGCGAATCTGGTACGTGGCCGTGCTGCTGGCGAGCCCCAGCTTCTCAGCGACTTGCATGGGTCGCAGGGAACCCTCCTCCAGCAGCAACAAGGCGATCGCGAGGATTGGCGGGCGCCGGAGCAGGCCCAACCACCGGCGACCCCGTCGATCGAGTCGCAGTTTGGCGTGGCGCACGGGGAAAAAATCGCGGTAGCGACCATGCGTCGTGCTGGTCACCAGGCCCAGCTTCTCCAGGACGTTCAGGTGGTATTCGGCGAGCATGGGGCTGCACCCGGCCCGGCGCTGGATATCCCGCAAGTGGAGGCCTGGGTAGGCCTCAACGAGATGCAGGATGCGGGAGCGCAGGTCGGGTTCCATGCGTTAGTCTCGCAGCAGGAAGGGGGCCGCCATGCACGCGACGAGGGCGACATCGAACGCGGCGCCCATCATTTCGGTCACTTCGTGGTGCCAACGGGGCACCTGGATCGTATAGATCGAAAAGGCGCTCTTGGCCGCCAGGATGGCGAATCCTCCCGCGATGAAGCGCAGCCGACGATCGCCGAGGCGGCCGGCGGCCCGCCACATGACGAGCGCGAGCGCCGTTGCAGCCGCCAACACGACCGCGGCAAAGAGCGTCGACACGACGGTGTAGTTGGACATGCCTGGCACCTGGCAGCGCTCCAGATAAGCACCGCGACCGGGGGCACGTCTCCAATTCCGTCAAATGACCCTCTTATACGGCGCCGGATTGGTGTGGTGCATGGACTATCGAATGATCCTCGTTGGCCTGCTGGCTCTCGCCTTGCCCGCGACGGCAGGGCCGGGCAACGACGAGGCTGCCAGCGAGCACGCCCACGGGGGCGTCGTCGGCCCCGACATGTACACCAACGACACGTGGTCGCACACGTTCAACGCCACGGGTTCGTTCGAGTACCACTGCCACCCGCACCCGTGGATGCAAGCGTCCATCACGGTCATCGAGGCGAACGAGTCGGCGCCCGCCAACCACACCATCGCCATCCTGGAGCCTGAAAACTTCGAGGAGTGGTCCTTCGGGCCGATTGCATTGACCGTCCGCGTGGGCGACACGGTCACCTGGGTCAATCACGGGCAACAAATGCACAAGGTGGCCGAAACGACCGCGGAGCACGCGGATCACATCGCGGCGGCAGGCTCGACCGTCGCATCGGACGGTGACGGCCACGGCGACCACGACCACGGCGCCTCGCCACCGGGAAGCGGGCTGGCCACGGCGCTCCTCTGGGTCGTGGGCGCAGTGCTCGCGGGCGTCGGCGTGGCCCAGTGGCTCAAGCGCCGCGCGCCCTAAGCGCCCGACAATCGCCGGCGCTGCTACGGCTGATCCGGCGCATCACGGGTCATGGAGTGCAGGCGGTAGGTGCCGTCGACGGCCACCTCGACCTCCACGGGCAGGACACCCTCGTTGCGCCACAGCAGGCTGTACACCTGGGTGTCCGGCGCCGAGAAGTTACCCTCCAGGCTGGTGGCTCGCGCCTCGATGGGTCGCTCCGTCTGGCCGTCGGCGTGGTAGTGGACGTTGAAGTACAACTCGTCGTCGCTGGCCCACGTAAAGTTGAACTCGTCGCCGGGGACCATGTTCAGGTTGATCTCGACGAAGCCGTTCACCGGAACCGTGTACGTCACCGCCAAGGGCCCCCACGGGGCACCCTGTCGCGCCTCGATTTGGAGGCTGAAGTGGGCGTCGATCCCGCGCTCGATGCTGACGCGAGCCGTCCACTCGCCCGGCTCGGGGGCGCGGGTCGTCGTCACGTAGCGGTGGTAGGCGCTCTCGCCCCAACCGTCGGCGGCCTCCTCGCCCGCGGGATCCAAGAGCTGGAAATCGAGGACGGCGCCGGGGATGCTCCACGTCAGGAGTGCCGCGACTTCCGTGGCCCCCGCTGGGACATCGAACGTGAACTCCTGGGCCGGGTCCACGCCGCCGGCCAGGAATTCGCCGTCGAAGGCGAACGTGACGGGTTCGAAGTCGGAACCAGTGGACTGGATGAGGTCCTGTTCGGCGTCGGCGTTGCCGGCGTCGTCGAGGCACCCGGAGAGGAGGATCAGCGCCGCGGCGGCCAAGATCTTGTAGGTCATGGCGCGGCCGAGCCCGCGCCCGGCCTAGACGGTTGCCCTCCGTGGCGCGGGCGCGAAGGTTGTCCTACGGCCGACCCTGACTGTGCCAGGCACGCTTAGTGGGCCTCGTTGCAGGGGTTGCCAGCGTAGGCCAATTCTTCCAGCGTGTCATAATAGTCCACGGCGACGCTCATGCGGGCCACGGAGTCGACGGCGCGCCCGGACAACGTCACGTTGTACGTGCCTGCCTCAAGGTGCATGTCCGACTCGTGGGCGTCGTAGAACCACTCCTGGAACCGCGTCGCGCCGACATCGATCTCGGCGACTTCTTCGCCGTCCGGGGCGAAGATCTCCAGGTGCAGTTCATTCAGCACCTGGATGGCGCTGGATGGAGCGTTGATCTCCACGGTGAACAGGATCGTCTTGACGGCGCAGGGCATCTCGACGGGGAACGTCCACGTTTCGGTGGTGCTGGCGGCCGTGTCCAGGCCCCGGGTCGTGGTGCGTGCGTAGTCGGCGGGCAACTGGATCGGAGGCGTGTAGGGCAAGCCGCCGGCAAGCTCTACGCCCCCAAACGGCGTCATGTCGTCTTCGAAGCCAGGATAGACGATCTTCGTGAGCATTCCGCCCGGGTACTGCTTGTCATTGGTCACGTGATCCACGACGTGGGTGTGCACCACCCAGACGCCCTCGTTGCCAGCGCGGCCCTCGATCACAACATCGACGCGCTGGGCGGGCAAAACCGGTACCGTGTCCAGGTAGTACCGGGCGCTTGGCGGAATGGGGTTGCCGTCCACATGGGTCACGAGCATGTCGTGGCCGTGGGTGTGGATCGTCTCGACGGTGGTGCCCGCATTGAGGATTCGCAGCCGGATCGTTTCGTCCGGCTCAAGCACGATGTGTGTATCTTGCCGTTGCAGCGTCTTGGGGAAGCTGACGCC
>JBFIJP010000332.1:0-4639 GCA_041600695.1 Thermoplasmatota archaeon
CGAAATCTTGGACGGCTGGGCCAAGTCTTCTGGGTGGGGCCGTTACAATGAGATCGATGCAGGCACAGGCACTTGCCATGAGGGCGATTACCATTGCGCGGGCAAGTATGTTCGAGCCCTTGGCATGTGGCTGCCCCCCGATGACCAAGACTTGGCCAGGGCAGCGGCTGACATCAGGGACGCATGGGAGCGCGCCAACGATCAACTCATCCGGGACATGCACGCCGAGCCCAACTTTGCCGGTCATGAACTGGGCATCCATCTGGGTCCGGACGGGCCCCGCATGGCGCTGATCCTGTTTGGGAAAACAGGCCACGCTCTTGAGACGCCGGGGCACGCCCACTAGAGCCGGGGGCCAGCCAGGCGCCTTGGCGACCGGCGCCGACCGGGGACCCAGGATCCCCGGCCAGCCCCTTCGACATTCTAACCGACGGTCGTTCGGCTCTCCTCGAACGCCTCAACGGCCTCCCGCGTGAACAGCAGCGGCTTGTCCTGGAAGTCCACGTACATGTCCAACTGGTCGGCCAGGTGCGGTGGCGGGTTGGCGCCGGGCACGCCGTTGAGCCAGCCCTGGACCTCCAGATACTCGGCGCTGGTGATGTGCCCGCTGGCGCCTGGTGGCAGGGCGTTGCGGCTGCGCTCGGCGCCCTCCGGCAGGCCCCAGTCATAGAACGCCTGGTGGCTGGGCCGGTTGGTCATCGGGATCTCAAAGGAGGGCCCGGCGCCCAGCGCCGAGAACTTGCTGATGCGGTTCGGCTGGTCCTGCCACTCGTCATCGGAGGCCAGCACCCTTTGCATCGCCTCGGCGGCCATGTCCTCGCAGGACTCGTCGTAGTCCGTGACGATGTTGTCGCACCAGTTGTGGCTGGAGATGCCGCGCATGGCGTCGAAGAGGATGCTGTGCTTGTTGTCCTCGCGGCCGTGGTCGGCGGCGTGGGGGTCGCTGGTTTCCGGCGGGTTCCATCCCAGTTCGCGCATGTAGGGGCCCAGTTCGTCCTCGAAGACCAGGGTCTGGAGTTCGCTGCGCCACAACTCGTACAGGGCCATTCCATCGGGCATGGTGTTGGCGTAGCGGCCGCCGAACAGGCTCTGGCCGGCGTATTCGCCGTAGCCGCCGTAGAAGAAACCCGTGTCCTTCCATTGGGCTAGGGCGTCGAGCGCCACGGCTTCCTGGTCGCTGAGAACGCCGTCGGCGCCGTAGATGCCGGCCTTCATGAGCGCATAGAACTCGTCTGCGTACGGGTCCCGGGTGCTGGCATCGAAGTGGACCTGACGCAGGTCGTCCATCGTCAGGAGTCCCATCTGCGCAATCTTGCTCGTCAGCAATTCATCCATGAGTTGGGCGCGCTGCATGCCGCCCCACTTCTCGAAGATATCACCCGTCGGGAAGCCCACGGCGGGGTTGTTGTTCCAGTTGACCGTGTACCCGCTGGCGGGGTTGATGACGTGGGGCAGGTCGCGGCCGGTCAGGAATCCCTTCCATTCGTAACTGGAGTCCCATCCCGGGCGGGGCAGGCGCTGGTCTAGGCGGTCGTCGCGAATCGGCTGCGCTCCAACGTGGAGGTAGGCGATGTCGCCGGTTTCCTCGACGATGTTGAAATTGAACGTGAAGCGGAACGTCTCAAGCAGATCCTGGATGTCCTCAATGCTGCGTGTTTGTCCGATCTGAAGCCACAGGACGCCGCTGCGGGCCTCGTCGCCCCGGTAGCTGCGGTGGCTGGAGAATGCGTACGCGCCGTCGCCGGTGCGAGCCAGCACCGGGCCGTGAACCGTGCGGCAGACCTCCTGGGTCACCACATCGAACATGGGGGGCCGCCAGTTGGGGTCCTGGGCGGGCGCGAAGTCCGCGGGGCCGGGGCGCACCAGGTGCGTCTCGGTGCGGCAATCCATGTCGACCTCCTGGCCGTCGATGAGGTACGTGTCGTGGTCAACGAGCTTTTCGACCACTAGATCCACCTGGTCCACGGAGCCGCTGGTGACCGTCCACGAGTGGCTGGGTCCGCGGCCGATGATGACGCCAGGGGCTCCGGCGACACCCATGCCAACGGCCTCGAAGCCGCCGCCGTGGAGGCCGATCTCGTACGGAATCATGGGCGCGTAGTACGCCATCTGCGGGCCGCCGTACAGCAGCGGTTTGCCGTTGACGGCGAAGTCGGCCGAGATCGTCTGTGCATTGGAACCGAACTTGAGTGGCCAACCCAGCGCCGCGAGTGTTTCGTGGAGGGGGGCGGTGGAGTCGGCCACGTCGAGGGCGGCCACGCCGGCCTGGTACGCCTCGCGCTGGCCGGGTTCAAGCGTGTCGAGGTCGGACAGGTCGTGCGGCATCTCCTGGGACAACGCGGTCCACACGGAGGACGAGGAGGCTGTCGCGCCCAGGTCGCCGGGCTTGACCGTCGTGTAGGTGTCCTCGCGGTAGGACCACACCAGGTCGCCGAAGGCGCTGGCGCCGGCGGCTTCGCCCAGGTAGTCCTTGAGCTGGTTCAGGATCTGTGCGTTGCGGGCCTCGGCGCCGCCGCTGCCCCGGCCGAACACGTCCAGCAGGTATTGTGCGATGGCCAGCGTGTCCTTTGGGTCCCATGGCTCCGGGACGGCAACCAGGGCCGGGTATTCGACGGGCATCTTGCTCGGGTCGCGCATGATCTCGTCGATCCATTGGTTGACGCCACCGGCAAACGAGGTGAAGGCTTCGCGCCACAGGGGCTCCAGTTCCTCAAACGCCTGCTGGCGCTCCGCGTCGGTGTAGAGTTCGCGACGCGTCACCAGGTCCATTTCCAGGCCTGCGGGGCCAAGCAGTTTGGCCAACTCGCCCTTTCCGACGTGCCTCAGGATATCCATTTGTGCCAGGCGATCCTGTGCCTGGGCGTATCCGTTGGCATAGAAGAGTGAGTGCAAGTCATCGGCCCATACGTGGGGTACGCCCCACTGGTCGCGAATAATCGTGGCCTGCGCGCCGCCCTCCTGCACGTACTCAATGGTAGGGGAGGAGGATAGAACGCTGGCTGCAGTCAGCCCCGCGGGCAGGGCCATGAGCAGCACCAGGGCCAGAGTGATATGTCGACGTAGCATGTCCACCGCCCTCTGGAGAGGCGGGGCGGGTTTGAAGCTATCCGGAGGCCCCCCGGCGCCTGCCTGGCGCCCATCTGGCGCCCATCTGGCGCCGGCCCGGGTCCCCGAATGGGGGGTCCTCCCAGGACCCAACCCTTTTCGCCGGCAACTCCCTGGATCGATGCGGGCCGGTAATGATCAGCATCGTCTCTTTTGTCGCGTTGGCGATCATCGCCGCCGCCCTGTACCTTGCCTGGACCAAGCGGGTCCTGGTGGTCGGTATCCTAGTCATGGCAAACCTGCTCATCTTTGCCTTGACTCTGCTTGGGACCCAGTTGCAGTCCCCCGGAGGGGGCAGCATCTCGGCCATCCACTGGGATCTGGCGCTGCATGGAGACGCGCTGGCCGCCGGCGAGCCGATGGCGTTCCTGCAATTGCTCACCAGCATGTTTGTCCACGCCGACGGCTGGCACATCCTGGGCAACATCATCATCCTGGTCGCCTTCGCGTTGCCCTTCGAGGACCGCATCGGCCACCGCCGCTTCCTGGCCATCTACCTCGTTACGGGCCTGGCTGCGGCACTCATCCAGACCGCCACGATGTGGGGCCAGCCAAGCCTCCTGATGGGAGCCTCCGGTGCGGTGTTCGGCATCATTGGAGCTTTCGCCGCGTCCTACCCGAACCAGATCATCGCGATCCCGGTGCCTCTGCCAATCATGATCCTGGTGCGCATGCGGGTCATCATGGGAGCCATCATGTTCGGCGCCCTGCAATTCCTCCTCGTCACCATCAGTGCCCCCGGCGACAACACGGCCTACTGGGCGCATGTTGGGGGCCTCGTGATCGGCATCGCCGCCGGCCGCATGCTGGCGATCCGGAAGGTCGAGAGGGAGCCCCGCGGCCGCATCGACCTGGCTTCGCTGACCCTGTTTGCAGACGACGACGCCACCCAGGGCGCGCTGGACCAGGCGGTGGCCAACTCGGATGTGCCGCAGGTGCGCCAGGCGTGGATTGAGCGCTTCTTCCGGACGGCCCGTTGTCCCACGTGCGGCGATCCCGTGTTGCCCCGCCGGGAGGGCATCATTGTGTGCGCCAGGGGCCACAACTTCGACCTGCGCCGCATGCCCTCGGGCGCGCCGGGCCCGGGCACACCGGGCCTCATCAAGGAATGACGCCGGTCCGCGCGGCGACAAAAGAATAAAACTGACAGGCCAGATGGTCCCGCATGCGCTGGATTCCGGTTGCGGTGGTTTTGACGATGTTTGGCTTTGGCCTCCCGACTGTGGCGGGGGCCGCCAATTGCGAGGACGTAACCCAGCCGGGCGACCCGGTTGAGGGCCATTACATCACCGCAGACGGCGCCGTACAGGTCTGGCAGGAGACCAACCGAGTGGACGGCTTGCAGAAGCAGGCCTGCACGAAGGATGGGCGCACCCACGCCGCGGACACACGGGTTGCTACGGTGCCGCCTGGTGTGGGCGTGCCAGACATCCAGCGAACCTGCCTTGACGCGGTGCGGGCCACGGGCCTGCCGCTGTTCCCCGTCGCCTGCTACTTTTTCTGACGGCACACTGCGGATACACGGATCCCGTTC
>JBFIJP010000333.1:0-4629 GCA_041600695.1 Thermoplasmatota archaeon
CAGTGGCGCACGGCCGGACCCCCACCCACGGGCACCTCCCGGGCACCCGCGAAAACGATGTGCACTTCGCCGGAGGCCAGGCGCGCGGCGTCGGCGTCGTACGGCCAGGGGAAATCCACCGGCCCACCCAGCGTAGCCACCATCGGCAACGCTCAGCCCGGACCCCGGCTCCCCGGTGGTCTTCTTGAGGACAATCATCAGCGACCCGCCGACGCCGCCATCCATGGCGGAGTCATACTCAGCCGGGGCGGTTCCTTCATGCCTGCGCCCGGGCAGACCGTCGCCAGGGCAAATAGCTCCCGTTGGGCCGACGTGCAGCGATTGCACCTCAAGGCACAGGCTTGGCGCCCCACGGCCGTCGCTGGCTACCGTGGTCAGGACACCCTCAACACTCAACGCTTCAAGCTTGAGGGTCGTATCCCTGTCAACGGCCACGATTTCGTCAGCGCCAATTCCGTCACCCAAGGCATCGGAAAGAATGCGGTCAACCGGGTACGGACATGCCTGCGTGGTCTCCGGGTCGTCGCCCTCCGCGCCAGCCAGATTGGGCGAAAGTGCAACGATTGCAATCAGAAACGCGGTCAATGGTCTGGTTTTCCGACCTCTGCTGGATGATGTATCCATACCGCCCGAATACGGTCATCCATCCTTGCAGGGGCTTGGACAGACCCTGGCCTGAGCAGTGCCAGTTATAAACTGCTGGGCACGCGAGAAAAGTGAGGCGCGGCAACCCGGGCGGCGTGTGCCATTACCCAAGCTCGAACATCAGCCAAGGATGCCTCAACGCCCTCCTCGGCGAGGCTCGTCATCACGCTCGCCCCCAGCCCGCACGGATTGATGCGCTCAAACTCCCGCAGGTCTAAGTCCACGTTGATGGAGATGCCGTGGAAGCTCACCCAGCGCTGGATGGCGATGCCGATGCTGGCGATCTTGCGCAGCGGCCACCCGGCGGCGTCGATGGTCCACACGCCGGGGTAGCCGTCCTTCAAGCCCGCCCGGACGCCGAAGGCCGCCAGCAAGTCGATGACAAAGCCCTCCAGGTGCTGCACCCACGCCCGCACGTCCCGATTGCCCTCGCCCAGGTGCACAATGGGGTAAAGGACGAGTTGGCCGGGGCCGTGGTACGTCGCCTCGCCGCCGCGCTCGATCTCGAACACCGGGAGACTCTTGTCGAAGACCTGCTCGGGCGTGCCGCGCCGGCCCAGCGTTGCCACGGGCGGGTGCTCGACGAGGATGAGGGTGTCCTCCCCCTCGCCGCGCTGGCGCTGGTCCCGCAGGCGGCGCTGGATGGCGAGGCATTCGCCGTACTCCATGCGACCCAAGTCCAGGACCTTCACGAAAGCGGCCACCCCGCCGGCCATCTTAGGCCTTCGGCGCATGGCGGCGCGCCCCGGGACCATGCGCCGCGGCAAAGCGAACGTGGCGCACCGAGGCGTCCACGCCACGGGCAGGCATCGTGCAGGTGCTACGGGCGCTGGTTTCCACGACGCCCGAGGAAGACGGCGCCTAGCAGCAAGAGCATCCCGGCCACGCCCAAGCCCGGCGATTGTTGGTTTTCCCCAAGAACGGCCGCTGCACTGGCCGGCGATGTCGCTTCGACCGCAGGCACGCCATAAGCGGACAGGGCCACTGTTGTCCCACCGTGGGGTTGCGTGTAGCCGAAGTAAATCATGCCCGCGGGCGTCACGACCATGTCCCAGACATCATAACGGGGAAGTTCAGCCGTGGCCCATGCGCCATCAGGCATGCGGGTTGCCACGGAATCGGTACCACCATATCCCGAGGCGGCAACCAGGTTCCCGCCGTTGGCGTAACCGAGGCGCATGGTATACTGGGGATTGCCATGCGTCGCCGTCAAGGGCGCGTCGTCGTAGGTCCACGACTCACCGTCCAGAATGGCTAGCTGCTGCTCCGCGCTCCGGCTCTCAGCGCGCCCGTCATTCCAAAGAATCGCCACCTGGTTGCCCGAGCCCGTCGCGATGGCGAAACTCCCGTCGGTTTCCGGCTCCTCCCAGCCCGCGTCAATGTTGTCGCCGATGTGCATGCGCTCGTAGCCGTTGCGACTCGTGGCATAATAGAGAGTCCCGTCGCGAAGGGTTCCCGTGGACCCGTAAACCACGTAGGCGACGTGAATCTCGCCGTCTTCCGCCAAGGCGATTTTTGCGTTGGTTGCGCCGTCGAGACGCGTGACGACCTCCCACGAACCGAATCCGGCCCGTTCAACCACCCACACATCATCGCCGACCGGGACGGCTGCCACGACGCGGCCCTGGCGGGCGTCCAGGTCGGCAACATCCTCGGGGCCAACATCGCTGGCGCCGTCCGGCGTGGGGTCTTCCCGCACCCATGAGTCCCCATCGCGAACCAGAACGTAGACAGAATCCGGCGTCCCGGGGTGGCCGAGGCCGTCTTCGTCGTTGTCCACGGCGGGATCATCGGTAAACAGAACGAAGGGCTGCTTGCCGTCGTGCGCGATCTGGGTGCGCATCTGGGCGTCGCGGCCGTTGTCGCGGGTGATCAGCGTACCCGAGAGCCGCTCGGGCACGAACTCTTCTCGCGTTGGATCGATGCGTGCCATGTAGATTCCGCGCTCGGCGCCACGGGTATCATCGTAGATGTAGTAGGCGAGCAGAGGCGCTCCCTCGTCGTCGATGGTGACGCTTGTTCCGCCCGCGAAGTCGGGGCCCTCAAGCGTCATTCCAGCCCGCAGGGATACGATGAAGATTTCGGGCGATCCCGAGCTACCCGGTTGGAATTGGAGGTCCCATCCACGTGCCTGATCGATCAGGCCTTCGCTCCCGGTACTGGCCGTCATGCTCTGCAATACAAACGAGGTGTGGCGGGCGATCTTCAGGATGGCCCAAGGGATCTTCACGTGCCAGGCATATGCATCCGAGGCTTCGGAAACCTCCCACCCGGCGCCCGCCGGCTGGTCATCGATCCACAGAGCCGGTTCGTTGTCCCATGCAAACCGCACGGTTGCTGAGCCACCTTGCGCGATGTCGAAGCGCAGCTCGCTGGACGCGGCCAAGGGCGGCAGGACTGCGTCAAGCGTGGTCAGCTTGATGTGCAGGCCGGCAAACGTTGCTCCAACGTGGATGGCGTCGATGTCTCCGCCTGCCGGGCGCGGCGTTGCCTCCTCCCCGTCGTTGGACCAGACGAACCATCGATCCGGCTCGTCCATGGCGGCAGCGGGGGCGGTAGGGGTCAGGACGAGCAAGGAGACCAGCAATATCAGTGTAAACCGCATGGGATCGAGGTGCTAGCGAAGGCTGGCCTCATAAGTGCGTGGCCCGTGGCTGCGCCTTAGGATACCGCTTGGTTTCATGGGCCTTGCAAAGGCGCGCCGCCAGGGCCAAAGGCGGGATGATTCGTGGCGGTCGCCATCGGCATGGGGCCAGCCTGCTGTTTAGGCGTGGAGGTCGGCGTTACGAGTGCCGAGCTGGTTGGCTCTAGGATCCACACACCCGGGGATCCGTCCTTGAGGCCGGCCTGCACGCCGAAGTGGGCCAGCAGGTCGATGTCGAAGGTCTCCAAGTGCTGGACCCAGGCGCGCACGTCGCGGTTGCCCTCCCCAAGGTGGACAATGGGGTACAACACGAGCTGGCCGGGGCCATGGTAGGTCGCTTCGCTACCCCTTTCAATTACCAAGGTGGGGAGCTCCTTGTCGAACACTTGGTCCGGCGTTCCGCGGCGACCCAGCGTTGCCACGGGCGGGTGCTCGACGAGGATGAGGGTGTCCTCCCCCTCGCCGCGCTGGCGCTGGTCCCGCAGGCGGCGCTGCATGGCGAGGCACTCGCCGTACTCCATGCGGCCGAGATCCAGGACCTTCACGTGGCGCTCGACGTGCCTCGCCGCTGCAAGTGCTTTGGCACGCTCCACCTCCACCGGCAGGCGCCCGGCAACGGTTATGGCCTGCGGCGCGACTTGGCTCGGTATGCTGCGCGCGCTGGTCGCCTTGCTCCTGGTCCCCGTCGCCGTCGGTCAATTCCCGATCTCGCAGGACGATTGAGCTGGCCCGCCGCAGCCGCAGGTCTTTGCCGAAGGACGGGGAACACTCGAAAACCTGCTTTTCGACGGCGCCGGCCACCTGTACGCGACCACGATCGGGGGGCAACTCCTTCGTTTTACGCCCGATCCCGACGCGCACGGCGCGGCTCCCCCACACCAGGGGCAGCAGGACGGGCAGCGAAACCCCCAGCATCAGCATCCTCCAGGGAAGCGACAAGTCGCTCATGAGGCCCGGCACAAAGTTGTGCAACGGGTAGAACACGCAGTACGGCGCGAAGGCAAGCGCCATCACCGAAGCCCCCGCGTCCTTGCGGCCGCCACGATCCAACACCGCCACCAGGAGCGCAAAGGCAGCCAGCGCCGCCACCGTGGACAGCAGGTTCAGGAGGCCCCGGCCGGCCGCCGCTGAACCGTAAGCGGAGGGTTCAATGACGTACCATACCACACCGCCAGCCGCTCCCACGGCCACCGCGGCGAGCGCCCAGGACGGATACGCGAATCCCGTGTGATCCCGTGCAAAGGACAGCCCCAGGTGCAAAGCCGCAAACGGCAGAGCCACCGCGAAGTAAGGCGTGACGCGGTTGGCGTATGCCGCCTGGCCAAGGGGCACTAGCACGC
>JBFIJP010000334.1:0-4622 GCA_041600695.1 Thermoplasmatota archaeon
GCCAGTGCCTGCCTCAGTCGCACGGCATCCCCGTGAGTGCGGGTTGCTGCGGTCACGAAGTCCAGATCGACGCTGCCCCGCAGGTGGCCGGGGAGTAGACTGCTAACCGACTCCAGCGTCGCGGCCGTGTAGAAATCGACGGCGCTGCGCCCGACGAGACTGCACCGCACGCCATGATCGTGCGCAATGGTGGTGGTGTAGGCCGCCAGCAGAAGCCTGGCATCAAGATCGTGGCCAGCCCGAAGCAACTTGCCGACCCGCTCAAGCATCCGCCAGCCTCCACGTGTAATGACGCCCTTCGACACGGAGTCGTCCGGACTCTAGCCACGCGTTCCAACGCACCTTGCTGGTCTCCGCCAGGCTGCGGATGTCCTCCTCCGTCCGTCGCTGCCTGGCCAAGTCAAGCGATGCCAATTTCTGCCCCACACGCGCCGCCGTGTCGTCAGCGCGAAACCGGTACCGCCCCCGCCCTACGCGCTGCAAGACACCGAACTGCTTGAGCCGCGTCAACAGCGAACCGGGATCAACGCCAAGCAGCGCCCGCGCCTCGGGGACGGTGAACTCATCCGAACCGAATGCGGCGCGCAAGAGGCTTTCTTTCATGTATAAGCTTGCTATGGCTGCAAGGTTAACTTAAGGTTAACCTAACCGCTTTAAAAGCCCACTATGGCACCATGACATCCAAGCCTGGAATGTCAAGGAAGTCAGCGTCGAGCGTGACGAGTGCCACGCCGGCCTCGACGGCAGTGGCAGCGACCTGGAGGTCCGTCCATTGGCGCCGGCGACCACTGGCCACGCACGCCTGCTGGAGCACCGCCGCCCGGTGAGCCTCCGCCTGCCCGAACGGAACCAACGTCGCGCTGCGTGAGACGATGCGTTGCGCCTCAGACCACAACGCAGGCCGCAGGCCAGCGAGGTACTCCATCCAAACCACCATCGGCACGATAGGTGCTGATGACCCCTGCCACTCCCGCATCAGCCCTACGGCCGCTGGCACGCGGCGCTCCAAGGCGATCAGGAACGACGTGTCGAGACAGGTCATGCGTCGTCGCCCGCCCGCCACCGGTCCAGCTTGGCGCTCCGCTCGTCGTCCCGCCTGGCCTCCCTGATGAGGCGCAAGTGCTCGTCCATCTCCTCGTCTGTACGGCCCAGCATGGCCAACTCCGCCAGCGACCCGTCCGGGAAAGCACGAAGGATGACATCACTGAAACTATCCCCCGGACGCTTCGCCCGCTTCAGGCGCGCGTACGCCTCATCCGAGAGTTGCACCTGCTTCGTCACAATACAGTGTATTCGTATTCGGTGTATTTGGGGGTTGTGCGGGCACACGAGTACTTCGGATGTCAACAGACCCTACTCGCGAGTCACGCATTCGCCGCAGTTGCCCACATGCCAGCAATGATACCAACAACCACCAAGGCGAGCACGCCAACAATCGTGATCCAGCCCAGGATGATGCCTGCTGTGGCCAAGCCGTTTCCGCCTTCCTCGGGGTTGCGGCTGATTTCTGTCCTCGCCTGCCCGCCGAGGACTACGGCGATGATGGCCCCGATCACGGGCAGAAACACATAGTTGATGATTCCAAAAATCAGGCTTGCAATGGCTTTGCTATTGGTCGCCATGGCGGCGCCCGGCGGGCCCAAGCTTCGGCCATGCGCCGGGATCGATGATGGAGCGATCTGCCAGGTTGGAGCGGTGCTCTGAACGAAAACTCGCGCTTTGCATGAAGGGCACAACACTTGGCGCCCAGCCAGGTCGGCCGACACCGCCCCGCTTGTGCCACACGACGAGCAGGCGATTTGGATGGTGTTCACGGGCAGCCCAAACATGCTCTAGAGCATAAGTTCTCGTTCGTCCAGGCCCTACACGCCGGCTAGCTCGTGTCTATCGCTGCGGCCCGGGGGGACGGCACCCCTACGGATACCCCCTGTTCGGCGTCCTCGGGTAGGGCAGCATATCCCGAATGTGCTCTGGTCCGGTAAACCACCGCAATAACCGCTCAATTCCCAAACCGAACCCAGAATGCGGCACCGAACCAAAACGCCGGAGATCGAAGCACCAGCAGGGGCTTCGCCCCGCGAGGCGCTGCGCGCCTCCCGGTCCGCTCGGCTTCGCCTCGCTCGCCGGTAGCTTGCGCGCCCGTCGCCCGTGCAACCCCGGGCCAGCCTTCGGCTGGCCGAAGGGGGGCTCCGCCCCCTTCGAACCCCCAAATCAGGGATAAGCCCTGTTCGGCGTCCTCGGATATGGAAGCATATCCCGAATGTGTTCTTGCCCGGTAAACCACCGCAGCAAACGTTCGATGCCCAACCCGAACCCAGAATGCGGCACCGAACCAAAACGCCTGAGATCGAAGTACCACTCGTACGGAGCAGTGACGGCCTCAGCGAGCGTGGCCCACAATTCTCCGTGCCCGTCTTCTTCAAAGGCGGCATGCAGTGCTTCGTGGGTCAACTCGTGGCCGGGTGTGCGTTGGTGCAATTCCCGCAGCAAATTCGCCGCCGTTTCCCGATCCGTGGCCAGCAGCTTCAGGAACGCTTCCTTGTCTTCCAGGTGTTCGACGGCGACTTGTTCCATGATGCCGGGGCGGTCTTCCTCGATTTCCCAGAGGAGTTGTTCGCGAAGGCGGCGTTTCATGAAATCAATATCTTCGCTGCGTTGGCTGCCGCCAATAATTTCACCGAATCCGCCGGGCCCCATGAGGTCGGCGCAGGCGACGACGGCCGGGTTGTCCGGTTTTTGGTACATGTAGAACGCCTTGATTTCGGCGGGCCAGTCGGTGATGAAGACCGGGTTGGTGAGGTCCTCGGTGAGGTGGGCTTCGTGGGGGGCGCCGAAATCCTCGCCGTCGGGGAAGTTGAAGCCGGCCTCCCGGAGGCGGGCTGCGGCCTCGTGGTAGGTCATGCGACCGAATCGGCGCCCGGGTTCATCGGCGAGGCTCTCGCCATCGACGTAGGTTCCGATCTTGAGGAGGTTCTGGGGGTCTTGGCCCAGTTCCCTGAGCTCGGCTTCGCAGTTCTTGGCGACGTCGTGGGCGAGGTACGTGACGAGGCGCTCCTGGAACGCCATGGACGCCTCGTTGTCCCACCAGGCGTACTCCGCCTCCAAGTGGTGGAACTCAGTCAGGTGCTTGTTGGTGCGGCTCTTCTCCGCGCGGAAACTGTTCGTGACCGAGTACACCTTGGGGTTGCCGAAGATGCAGCCCTCCAGGTACATCTGCGCCGACTGGCTGAGGTAGGCGCGCTTGCCGAAGTACTCGAACTCGAAGAGCGTGGAGCCGCCCTCGCACGCGTTGGTGGTGATGACGCTGGGGTCCACCTCGGTGAAACCCTCTTTGTCGAAGAACTCCCGGATCGCCAGGAGCATCCGGTGCTTGATGCGCAGGATCGTCGAGAGGTGCGTGGAGCGCAGCCACAAGTGCCGGTTGTCCAACTCAAACTCGACGCCCTGGTCGCCCTTGAGGGGGAAATCCTCGGCGCGCTGGTGCAACACGAACTTGGACACCTTGACCTCGTAGCCGCCCGGGGCGCGCTCGTCCTCGGCGACCTCGCCCTCCAGCAGGCTCACGCTGCTCTCGATGAGCGCCGACTTGGCGGCGTCCAGCGAGTCGTCGTCCGCCACACCCTTCTTCACGGTACACTGCACGTGGCCGGTGCCGTCGCGTAGGGTCACGAACGCGATCTTGCCGCCGCTGCGTTGCCGGTGCACCCAGCCGCGCAGCCGAACGGTCTCACCCGTGTGCTTGCCTGCCAGCACGTCGGCAACCGTGTTCCAGTCGTTCCCGCTCATCGGTCGCGCGCGAGGCGGGCGGCCCATAAAAAGAGGGGGCGGGCCGAGGCAGAGCGTCGTGGGCGCCGGATGCCGACCGACTAGGGGCCGCCCGGGGGAGGCGTGGCCGCGGGCGCCGGACTCGCCGGGCCACTACCGACAGAAAAGCCAGCATCAGCTGCCTGGTGTTGCTGCAGTGATCGGCTCGATACGTCCGTGTGCACCTCCTGCTTGATGAAGCGGGCCAGGTTCACGATTCCCATGACGTCCCCCACAGCGACGGTTTCGACGACGCGCAAAATCAGGAGTGCCGTTAGGGTATCGACCCGTTCCTGCTGGCTGGCCTTGAACCAAGCAGGGCATAGCCGCAGGAAGCGCCCAGTGTAAGTCCCCTGGGTCGCCTGGAGCGCCGTCGCCGTCACTGCCCGCTTGGGTCCGTAAGCAAGCGCGCCGGCCTTCGCCTCCTTATCCGATGCCGCCCGACAGTCGAGGGTCAAGAAGTAAGCCAACTCGTTATCCATTTCTGCCATGGAACGCAGAATCCTCTTCGCATCGGCTTCCTTCGCGCTAGGAAATTCCCCCTGGATAATGGTCAATGCGACGCCGCTCGACGCTTGGCCGTGGTACTGGTCCGCCCACCGGGCCCCCAGGCGAACGTGGTACATGGCTCGTGCCACGGCCTCCTTCACGGCGGCGTCGTCGGCGCATCCATTCACGATTGTGGTGGGAATTTTCGTTCGCTGGACCTGGGCCCCGACGAGGTCGTCAACGTAGAACGCGTAACTCTCAGCGTTGGCCAATGCCTCCTCCGTGGACAGGAACTCGTACATCCGCTCGAATTCGTATGCTCGGTCCGC
>JBFIJP010000335.1:0-4617 GCA_041600695.1 Thermoplasmatota archaeon
CTGACCATGGATTACATCAAGGTGGCCGAGGCGCAGGGCGTCAAGAAGCCGTACGACGCCGAAGATGTACGCAAGGCCATCCGCCACACCATCACCCTCGACTGGGGCGAAACCACCGACATCGCCCCCGACCTGCGGCTGACGTACCACAACGCCGGCCATATCATCGGCAGCAGCGTGGCACATTTCCATGTCGGCGACGGCCAGTACAACGTCGCGTTCTCCGGGGACATCAAGTACGAACGTAGTTGGCTATTCAACCCCGCCAACAACAAATTCCCCCGCCTCGACGCACTGATCTGCGAGTCGACGTACGGCGGCCGGGAGGACTTCCAGCCCAGCCGCGAGCGCGCCAGCGAACAGAGCCGCGACATCCTCCAGCAGACCGCCAAGAAGGGCGGCAAGACCGTGTTCCCCGTCTTCGCCGTCGGCCGCAGCCAGGAGGTCATGCTGGTCATTGAGGAACTGATGCGCAAGGGAGAAATTCCGAAGCAACCGGTCTACCTCGACGGCATGATCTGGGAGGCCACGGCCATCCACACGTGCTACCCGGAGTACCTCAACAACCAGCTCAAGCAGGCGATTTTCCAGCGCGGCGAGAACCCGCTGCTGTCCGACATTTTCGCCCGCGTGGACTCCTGGGCCATGCGCCAGAAGATCCTGGACGACCCTGACCCGTGCATCATCCTCGCCACCAGCGGCATGCTCACCGGCGGGCCCGTGATGGAGTACCTGAAGCACTGGGCCGACGACAAGCGCAACACGCTCTGCTTCGTGGGCTTCAACGCAGAGGGCACCCTGGGCCGACGCCTGCAGCGCGGCTGGCGGGAGGTGCCTTACCGCGAGGACGGCCAGCACAAATCCGTGCGCGTGGAGATGGACATCGAAACCATCGATGGGTTCAGCGGCCACTGCGACCGCCGGCAACTCATGAACTTCATCCAGAACATGGACCCGCGACCCAAGCTGGTTCTCACGGGCCACGGTGAGGCCGGCAAATGCATCGAACTGGCCAGGTCCATCGAGCAGAAGTTCAACATCGAGGCGAGGAGTTTGCAGAACGCGGAGACGGTTCGTTTTTGTTGAGCGGAGTGAAACACAAACGAAGCGTCTGCGCCGATGGCGGCCCGACAGGGCCGTCGAGTGCGGAGACGGTAAGGTTCTGCTGAAAGTAGAACCGTGCGTCTCCGGGGACTGCTGCCCGACAGGGCAGTACGACGCCGAGACCGTGCGATTTTGTTGACGCGTTGGTCACTTCTGATTGGTGACGACACCAAAAGGTCCGCTGGTTCCGTGGCCGTGGCGTGATTGCCTTTGGTAGAGGATTCGTTTTAAGGGTGGGGCCGCGGAGCGGCCCCGGCAGCGAGGACAGTAATCCGGTCGGTAGAGCGGTGAGTTTTTCACGTGCGCGCGCCCAGGCCCCCTTGGGCGCGCGGGCCATGCGCCTCCGAGCCTGGACGATGACGAAGATGACGTTGATCGTGACCTCCGTCGCGGAGAACGGAATTGTGATGGCCGGAGATTCAATGACCACACGACCGGACCCGGAAGGACCAGTGAAATTGCTTCATGAGCCCAACTCCGCAACTAAAATCCTGCACCATCCGAAAGGAAATTTTGGCGTAGGCGTCTGGGAATTCGCGAACATGGGCGACGCCAAGACCGAAGTTCTTGCGGATGACTGGATTCGTACTTGGATGAACGGCCTGAGTGAACTAGCCAGCGCCAGAGAAGCACGCCACGACCTCAATGGGCACCTGGGCAATTACTTAGACCGGCGAATTGAGAAAGAGCCACAATGGCTTGTTCCGAGAGGGGGTTTCCATGTTGCTGGATTCCACGAAGACCGGGCGGAAGCATGGCACATCACGAACGACGTGCCCTGTCGAGATCGTGATGAGACCATAATTCTTAGAGAATGGCCAAGAAAGAATGAAAAATGCGGATTTCGATCCCCCAACAGTCTTACGATCATTTCCAATGGCGAACAGGCTAGTGGGAAGGGCTATGACGAGTTTCAGATTTGGAATGGTGCCACGCACTTCGTGCGTCGCGCCATTTTCGAGGTCGAAAAACGCCAGTCTAGGGGCCACCGACGTGCAACTGATGAATACAAGTTTGATCGGCTGAAAGGTAGATTCAACTATTTCGTGGATGTCATTCAGGCCGTAGCGCAAAAGGCGGATGACGTAGACGGTTTTGTCAGGGGGGTCAGCTTTGGGGCGGACGGCTCGTCGAGCCGCATGCACAAACCCCCTAAACTTCCTGTTTAGCGCCATGCGGACGGCGGCTGCGCCGCCCACCTGTGGCCGCACGACTGGGCCAGACGGGAAACGGCCCAAACCTCAAATACGCGAGTTAACCATCAGTTAACTATGGCTGTGGAGACCACCGTGAAACGCATCGGCGGCAGTACGTTCGCGCTCCTCCCCCCCGATCTGGTCAAGAGCCTCCACTTGCACCCCGGCGACCACGTGATCATCGATGTCAAGCGTGCGGGAAGCACCGGCCAGCGCCTGATGCAGCTCAGGGGCGCCTTCCCGGACCTGCCCGCCTTCGACCGGCGCGAGATGTGGGGCGAGGATGACTGACCAGGAAGCCGTGCTGGACACCAGCGTGTGGGTGGCACTGTTCCATGACGACCCCCGCACAGACGCCCTGCCGGTAGCCCTCGGCGCCCGCACCGCCGTCGTGAACCCCGTCATCCTGGCCGAGATCGCCTCGCTGGCCGAGCGGGGGCGCCTCACTGGCGACCCCATCTCTGCCGTGCGGGCCGAGGCTAGGCTCGAAGCCCTCACAGTCGATGATGCCGTCGAGGGCGGACGCCTCCACGGCCGCCTGCGGCGCGACGGCCACCCTAAGGTGAGCTTGGCCGACGGGTTGATCCTGGCGACGGCCAGGCGGCTCGGGGCCCATGTTCTGACACTGGACAGCGACTTGGAGTCGGAGCCTGACGTGGAGCAACTGGCCTAGGCGACGATCCGGCGATCGCTTTACGAAACGGAACGCCTTCGTCCATGCGGGCCCTGTGGGGTCTTGCGTGCCGAGACTGTAAGGCTCAGCCCCCACTGCGAGGCGAGGTTTGAGCCCCGGGGCCCATCCAGAGCAGGCAAGTGCCTGCCAGCCGAGGCAGCGCGATCGGCCGCCCTTTTAGCCGCGATGAACATCATTCCAGGATGACGACTCCGCGCGACGCGTTTCTGCCCCTACTCCTCATTTTAATGCTGTTTCCCATATCGGTGGTCGGCCAAGCCCCCGGAGAAGGCGCCCCCTCGCCGGCAAAGTGGCACGCGGGCTACGGCGCAGTCACCGGAGACCACGCGGTTTACGAGGCCAGCCAGCAGACCTGCCGGGAAACCGGGGCCGCCCTCGTTGCACTTAGCCACGAAGTGGGCATCATCCACATCATCAGCACGTGCGACGGGGAAAACGGCCACACCTTCGAAGCCGGCGAATGCCAGAATCTTGGCAACCTAATCCCGGCTCGCTCTTGTCGAACTGAGGCGGATGGCCAAACATGGACGCTCCAAGTCGACGCGGATTCGCACATGTGGTACGAACATCGCGTGGGCGGTGCCTTGCACGAGTCCTTCGGGACCATACAGGGTTTGACGGGCATCCGGGCCGGTGAGTGGCCGGGCGCGTTGGTCGGGTCCATCGCCGCATCCGGCCCCGTGGGCCACTCGGTTTTGCAGGCCGATGGTACGTGGTGTCACGCATCAAAGGCCGACGCGCATGTGGATATCCTGCGACCATCACAATCTTCGGACCTTACCATTGTACTCGAGTCACCGTGTTCGCCCAGTAGTGCTACGGTCTTGCCTGGCAGCTTTTGCGAGCGAAGCGTGAATCCGGACACCGGTGCGTGGTCGGACACCTGCTACTGGTCGGCGGATTGCGAACCCGTCAGCCTCGACTACTGCCGGGTGGAGAGCGAACTTCACATTGGCAGCAACGGGTCGGTGTTCTATTTTGACTGGCAAGACGGCGACGGCCCCCACCAAGAACAAACGTGGTGGGGCACCCTGCAAATGACGACGACCCCTTAGGCGCGGTTCGACGTGTTGACAGTCTCGCATATGTGACGAGACCAAAAGTTCCGCAGGGGCCGTGCCCTGCCACGAGTTACCCTCGGCCTCGCTGTTTCGGTCGATCCGGGTGTCGCGAAGCGGCGCCGACCAGGGGCCGCTAATCAATGCACGCCTTGGCCCATAGCTGCTTGGAAGAAGAGTGCGTGAACCCGACCGTGCGCCCCCGGCAGCTGCCAGCCCACGCTCGCCATCCGCCCCGGCCGATGCCCTTCAATGGCCGGGCATCGGCACCACGGAATCCGCCCCTGGCCCCGCGCAGCCACCGCACTCCGGCGCATCCGGTTCCTGGGGCAGCAGCCTTCCGCGCTCCGGCAAGGGCGCTGGACTCAGGGCCAGGCGCTCCACGTCGTGCCGGACGAACGCATCCGTCACGTGCCCCAGCGTCGTGAAGAACGGGGCGCCTTTTGCAGCCGCCAGTCGCTCGGCGAAGGCGGCCGTGAAGCGGCCCAGGTGGTCACGGAGGAAAGTCACGATCGCATCCGCCCGAATCTTCTGGGCTTCCTCGCCGGCCCCGCCCGAGCCCGCC
>JBFIJP010000336.1:0-4612 GCA_041600695.1 Thermoplasmatota archaeon
AAAGCGCGACCGCAAGGGCCTCTACGCCAAGGCGCGCGCCGGCATCATCAAGGAATTCACCGGCATCAGCGACCCCTACGAGGCACCCGAGGACGCCGACGTGGTGATCGACACGACGGACATCACGCCCGAAGACGCCGCCCACCAAGTGCTCTTGCACCTGGAGCAACAGGGCTACATCGGGTAGACGCAAGGTTCGCCGATTCCTTCCCCTTCTTTCATTTATTTTTTCTCAACGTTACCGTTCTGTTCACCAACGGATGTGCTAGCGTGATTAAATGGTGAGCAGCGTTGGGTGGGGTGATGAGGTACGTGGTTGGTATCGCAGTCGTCTGCTGCATCGGCCTGATTGCACCGCCGGTTGCGGGTGATCACAACTTTGGACACCATGCTGAGCGGTTCGTCCAAGATAACGCTGAAGCCGTGCCCTTGATACCGGACCGTCGGCCGTCTGCGCCTGGTTCGATCGACATTTGCACCAAACCCGGCGCATCCATCGTATGCGAGAATCTGCCCTATTGCCCAGAGGAGCCGGACTCCACGCGAATGGATGGTCTGGATTTGTTTCTTGATCTTAGTCTCGGGTGGAGCGCAGACCCAGAGTACTTGGCGGCTGCCGTCTTCGGCGGCACCACTTGGGTTATACCCTACGGCGGGATTGCCTTTGAGGAGAATTCGGGCTCATGCTCCCTCTTGACGGTTTCAGGATGATTAGGCACGGTTGGTTGGTGACCCTTGTGGCGTGCACAGCAATGCTTGCGGGGTGTTCGTCCACGCCCCAGGTTGAACAGGTAGACGGAGCGCCATCGGAGGAGCTTCGCAATCACCATATCCCGGATATTCACCTCAATGGGTGCCAAGGCGGGCTAATCCTCGTGCGGTTCTTGGACGCCCTGATGGATGACCCGGCCCCCTCGCCGTGGAGCGGGGAGAACGGCGCTATCTTCTACTACGATTTCCATTTCTATGAATGTGAGCGCGTCGGATGGGGTGCCATTGAGCGGGGGCCGGTTGCGTTCATTTTGGAAGCTGAGGGGGTAGCCGGGTATCCGGCACCATGCGCTGTGCCGGGCGGTCCAGACCCCGATTACATCCATGCCGTCTACTCAGACGATGAAGGCTTTGGACGACAACTAGCCGCAATGATGTTCACGGATTTCTACCCTAGTGAAATCTCCAAGAGAAGCGCTTCGTTGGAGTCCGGTGATTTTGGCACTCTTTCATGGCACCCCACGGGTTATGAAGAGTCGACCGTCAGCTTTTCGCCGACTATCGACAAGCACGACGAAACGAGACGCACGTGGGTTTTCGTTGCCCCTGGCCCAAACGCGTCAGTACGCCTGGAATTGGATGTAGCGGCCACCAACATAGGTTATGTTGATCATTATGGCGTCGCTGAGCTTTCCAACCCTGCGGTATTAGCGCGTGATTCGCCGGCGTTCGGGGCCGTATTTACGGAATTGAAGGACCTTCAGGGAGTGGGTGCCATCACCCAATGGAGCAATGAGCGATGCGAACCATCACGTGGATTCTCGTAACACTCGTCGTCGTGCCGGTGGTGGGGGCGGAAACGCTTGAGTTTGGGTCGGCGGCGACGTTTTCCGCAGACGATCTCGGCGCCCGGGGCGCTTGGTTGATTGTGTACTATTCACCTGCCGATCGTGGCGCCTTCCAAATGGTCCAATCTAGCCCTGGGACGAGCGCTGAGGCAGAGCACCATCGGCTTCGAGTCACTGGCCCCGACGGATTCAGCTACGCCTACGGGACGCCCTGGCGGGGAGGCCCTGATTTGGGGCCCGGGACCATTGAGTTTCTAACCAAGAATGATTGGGGCGCGCTTTATGTCTACGGCGAAGAGATCCAACTCCTTGCGACCAATCAGACCGGTATTCTCCGGGCGCTGGGCCCAACGGACTGCCTGCATCATGTCCAGTCCAAGGACGACCTGAAACGTGACCTGCTTCCTTACTTCTGCCCGCCAGGGCGCGTGTTCATGCAAGCGAACGTGAACACAAGCGCGATCGACTCCTCCGTTTCATTCCATGTGGTCAATGCCACGAGGATGATTGTCCACAACTTCCGCACAAGCTGTAGCGGGGACTCGTGCCCCGAGGGCGGGTACCGGCAGCAAGAAACGCAATCCTCGCCGTTGTCTTTCGAGGCGCAGGTCTGGCGGTATGGCTACGAGAGATACGAACTAAGCGGCGCAACCGTTTCAGGGTCGGCTGGAACACATGGCACCTACCTCGGCGGAAGCGCATTAGACCTAGGGTTTACTGGCAGTGCTCGTTTTCCCCTAGCCAACGGCACCAGTTGCCTCGCGGGCGCCGTCTGTTCGGCGACTGGGGACCAGACCTTGCGCGTCTGGGGCACCCTCGCGCTTGATGATCTTCATGCAACTGGTGATTCGTCCAGTCGGCTCCGCGCAACTGTTTCAGGCGACGCGGACTTGATCATGCTTGACGAGGCCCCTTTCTTTAGCTCGGGCACTCAGAAGATCGCTGCGGCAGCGGGTGTGGCGGCTCTGCTCGCCGCCGCCGTCAAGATCGCGCTCGGTGTCCTCGCCACGCGCACCAAGCACGATCCCCTCGCCCACCCCAACCGCAAGAAGCTGTACAATTACATTCTGACCCATCCCGGAGGAACTTTCCGGGAAGTGATTCGCGGAACGGAGATCCCGGCCGGCACCGCCAGGCACCATCTCGCCATTCTCAGGCAAACCAATTTGATCCAGGAGCACGGCCACAAGGCAACGCTGCGTTATTTCGAGAATCATGGTCGATTTGATGACTCCTGGAACACGGTGGTCATGCTTCGCGAGCCGGAATTGAAGCGACTCCACAAGTGGCTACTCAAACACCCCGGCAGCATGCAACGGGAAATCCTCGACGCCGCTGGGACTGATTGGGGTTGGAGTCGATCCACGACGCAGCACCGCCTCAAGCGGCTATCCGAGGAGGGCTTGATTGATGTCAAACTACAGGGGCGATTGAAGTTGTACACGGCCCGGCAGAGGGCGCCGGTGCCGGCTTGACAGGCGCCATGTAGGAGGAGGAGGCGGGGGGATGCCCGGTGCTTTGCATGCCCGTGCCGCCCGGACCCGACCCCTCCGCGCCGCCGTTGCCACTTAAGAACGCGTCCCATCATCGACGGTCGTGGACCTTCGCGACGTGAAACGCCTGTCCGTCACGATCTTCATTCTCGCCGTGCTGGTACTGGTGTGGCTCTCCCTGCTGTGGCTCCAGGATTCAGGCAACCTGGACTGGGGGCCAACGCGCAGCTCGCTGGGTATGCTTGCGGTCGGCTTGTGGGCCGGCATCGGCGCGGGCCTCCTGGCGGCCCTGATTGGAATGCTGGTGTTGACCCTGGGTGCGGTGGGAAGCGCCCCGGAGGGCTATGCGGAGGGTTCCGTCCGGCAGGTGCAGTGCGCCCACTGCAAGGCGGTGTTTCACATCCATGACACCGGCCACAGGCCCATCATGCACGTCTGCCCCAACTGCGATTCGCTGGGGGTTTACGACGGGACGGCCCCGCCGGTGGGCAAGCCACCGGAGCCGGAGAAGCCGGAGCGCATCGTTCAACTGGAGCTCCAGTGCCAGCGCTGCAACCATGAGTTTTCGGTAACCGACAGCGGCCGCCGACCCATGGATGTGACCTGCCCCGCATGCGAATCGATCGGCAGGCTCGCCTGAGAGGGACGACACGGCTGGCGCCGGCGCCGCCCCGCGACAACCGGGTTGCTACGCGCAGACACCGACGATGATTGGGTCCCCCAGTACCCACAGGGATGGCGGGGTGTGTGGGCAGGCGGAACACCAGGCGACGATGTCGGGATCTCCCCGGCATTCCGGCAGCGGGTTGTGGTTGGCCTCCGCAGGTGCGAAGGCCATGACAACGGCAAGCGTCAGCGCAAGGGTAGCGAGGCGCATGGTTGTGACAGGGCCCCCGACGCTTTTTGATTCGCGGTTACGGCAAACAAATGAGCCACCATCGCCGCTGGCGGTCGCCCGGGGACCCTTCCCGCATTTGCTCGCAATACGCGCTCCAGGGTTGACCAGGGCCCCGCTCAAGGGGCCGCAGTCCAAAGAGGCCCGCTCCCCTCTCGTTCGCTGCGCTCAGGCCTTCCTCGCGTACCCAGGACAAGGCCCGGCACAGCCGCGCCTCGTCCACGCCCGAATACCCTTCGCTGTGCTCAGGCCTTCCTCGCGTACCCAGGACAAGGCCCGGCACAGCCGCGCCTCGTCCACGCCCGAATACCCTTCGCTGTGCTCAGGCCTTCCTCGCATACCCAGGACAAGGCCCGGCACAGCCGAGCCCCGTCCACGCCCGAACACCCTTCGCTGTGCACAGGCCTTCCTCGCCTAGCTAGGACAAGACCCGTCCCAGCCGAGCCTCCTCCACGCCCGAACACCCTTCGCTGCGCTCAGGCCTTCCTCACGTAGCCAAGACAAGGCCCGGCACAGCCGCGCCTCCTCCACGCCCGAACACCCTTCGCTGCGCTCAGGCCTTCCTCGCATACCCAGGACAAGACCCGGCACAGCCGGACCTCGTCCACGCCCGAACACCCTTCGCTGCGCTCAGGCCTTCCTCGCATACCCAGGACAAGACCCGG
>JBFIJP010000337.1:0-4605 GCA_041600695.1 Thermoplasmatota archaeon
GCAACCCAGGCCGTGACGGTGGTCAGGCCGCTCAGGTCCGCCCACATGGGATCGATGCGGTAGGCAATCACGTCCGCAATGAGGACTTTCTTGGAGAGGCCGAGGACGAACAGCGTGGTCCCCAATGCAAGGAAGCGGGCGGCGGGTCGGGTCGGCAATTCATCGAGTTGCTTGGCCAGCGTCGCATAACGTACGATCGGGCCCGCCACCAATTGCGGAAACAGGCTGACGTAGGCGAGATACTTGACGAAATCCCGCGTGGGATCCACCACGCGGCGGTACACGTCGATGGTGTAACTCATCGTCTGGAAGGTGTAGAACGAAATGCCCACCGGCAGGACGATGTTGTAGTACGGAAGCGTCACATCCAGGCCCAGGATGTGGAAAACGCTGCGGGCGTTGTCCATGGCGAACACGGCGTACTTGAAGAAACCGAGAACGCCCAGATTGAAGACGATGGATGCAAGCAGCCAGCGCTTGCGTGCGGTGTCGGTCTGTGCACCGGCCATCGCGCGGGCGACGCTGTAGTCCACCACCGCCGAGGCCAGGAGCAGGCCAACGAAGCGCGCGTCCCAGAACGCGTAGAACAGGAAGCTCATCCCGGTGATCCAGGCGAGCTTCCAACGGCGGCTCGGGACCATCCAGTACCCTGCCAGGGCCACTGGAAGGAACAAGAACAGGAAACACGACGTGTTGAACAACGCGTCGCAGCCCAGTCGATCGAACGTCGTCTGGATGCTGGCTATGGGTAAGGGCATCAGCCCTGCTAGGTCTGCCCCTTCCCCAGGCATGAATAAGGATGGACCTCCGGGCTCAGTTTAAGTCGTTGCCGTTACGCTGACATTTCTATCGGGTGCGTTGTCCCTGGCACCGGCTATTTTGGGTGTCGAGCAGGGTGTCCACCAGCAATGAGGCGTTGGGCGCCCGGTAGTGGAAATTGTCGTAGAAATCGGAGCCGTCGCCGCCAAACGAAGCGATTTCCGTGAAATCAAACACGTCGATCTGGTCGCAGCGTGCCAGGAGAATGTCCCGGGCGTCCTGGTGGACGCGGTCGAAGCCCGGCAGGCCGCGTATTTGCTGCAGGCCGTCCGGTTGCAGGGGGGTCATGAACAGCGTGAGGGAACTGCCGTGGCGCTGGGTGGCGGCAATCAGGGAGTCTAGGACGCGAACCTTGGCCGGGTCGAGTGCCTGGGATCGCTCCTGTTCAACGCGCAGCGCTTGGACGTAGGTGGGCCGCGCTTCGTTGATCCAGTGCCGTTCCCGTTCGGCAGCCAGGCTGAAGGTGCCATTCTCGATCTGCTGCTCGAAGGCAACGTAATGGCCTTCGCCGGTTTCGTCAACGATCAGGCGCTGCTGCGGGAACCCGCCTGCAATGTGGGCATAGTACAGCACCCGGCCGACGTCCTGGACGTAGCCTGGGTTGACGGTTTCGTACAGCACCTTGGTGTCCGCCCACAGTCCGGTTTCGCCGGTGATCCCCTGCCACGCCCGGGAGCGGGGCAGCTTGGGCACGATTTCCGGGGAAAGCTGCACTTCCTCGAAGCCAAAGTAGACCTGTTCTGGCGCACGGCCAGTGTCTGCCATGTACTGGTAGAGTGAGAGGGCATCCTCGATGCTGGAGCCGGGGATGGCGAAGTTGAAGGCGCTGAGCCCTGTCTTTTGCTCCAGGTAGGCGGGCGATACCTTGAGGGACCTTGAAGAGCCGAAGACCACGATGTCAGGCGCCTCGTCCAGGGCGTCGTACGCTTCCAGTTTGGTGGCGGCGAAGTCGGGAATCAGGGCCGGGTAGTGATCCGAATCGAAGCGGCTGCGTGGATTGACCACGACGTTGAGCGTCAGGATGGCGCCTGCCAGGGTGGCCATCAGGAGTAGTGTTACGACGAAGAACGTCCAGCCACGGCGGCGAACGTCGCGGTCGCTGTCGTCGATGTCCACCGTCAGGATGCCTCCCTCGCCCATGGCCGCCTTGAGGATGGGGCGGGGGCCGCCGTCGTCGCGTCCTGCTGCCACGGGCTCCTGAGCTGCGGCCAGGGGCGTGGCGCGGTCGGTGCCGACATCTTCCGGCACGGCGGGCGCGGTGCGTTCGTCGGGGGTCTTGTCGGTCATGGCACTCACCATCAGAACTGGTAGTAGAGGAAGGGGCTGTACTCAAGGCGAATGATCAGGAGTGAAATGACCAGTCCCACGGCCACCAGTGCCGCCTCGTACGGGCGCAGCCGGAAGCGCAGGTCGCAGGCCGGGCGGGCAATCATGGTGAAGGCGTACAGGCCCACCATGATGCTAAGTAGTGGCAGGGCGCCGAGGCCGCCCCACATGAACGGGTCGAACATGGCCCTGTAGACGGTGCCGGCGGTGCCCAGGTTGGGGGCGCGAAAGAGCACGCCTGACACGACCACGAGCCACTGGAAGCCGATCATCTGGCCAACGCGGGGCAGAGCATCCCAGGTGGAACCCCAGCGGCGGTAGGCAATCTGGAGCACGCCGTAGTAGGCACCCCACAGGATGAACGTCCAGGCGGCGCCGTGCCAGAGGCCGGAGAGCACCATCACCAGGAGGACATTGAAGCGCCAGCGGGGCAGGCTCACCTTGTTGCCTCCGAGCGGCACGAAGAGGTAGTCCCGCAGGAAGGTGCTGAGGCTGATGTGCCAGCGGCGCCAGAAGTCTGGCGGGTTGAGCGCCTGGAAGGGGGCGCGGAAGTTGATGGGGAAGCGGAGTCCCAGCAGGGCGCCGAGGCCGATGGCCATGTCGGAGTAACCGCTGAAGTCGAAGTAGAGCTGGAGCATGAAACCCATGGCACTGATCCACGCGGTGAGCGTGTTGAGCGCACCTACGTCGGCCCACAGCGGGTCGACGCGCATCGCGATCAGGTCCGCGATAACGACCTTCTTGAACAGTCCCATCGACAGGAGCATCAGGCCAGTGCCGGCGTAGGCGCCGTTGAGCCGTCGGGGCAGGGCGTCCAGTTGGTCGCTGAGGGTGCGGTAGCGGACGATGGGGCCCGCGACCAGTTGGGGAAACAGCGTTACGAACGCGATATACTTCAGGAAGTTGCGCGTGGGTTCGAAGTGACCGCGATACACGTCGATCGTGTAACTCATCGTCTGGAACGTGTAGAACGAAATGCCCACGGGCAGGACGATGTTGTATCCAGGGACATCGACGGGCACGCCCATCAGATCGAACAGGTTGCGGACGTTCTGCAAGCCAAAAACGGCGTACTTGAAGAAGCCCAGGGTGCCCAGGTTGAACAGGATCGAGGCGAGCAGCCAGCGCTTACGGATGATGGGGTCGGTGGCGGCGGCTAGCCTGCGGGCGGCACCGAAGTCCACCACGGAACTGGCCACCAGCAGCAGGACGAACCGGATGTCCCAGAAGCTGTAGAACACGAAGCTCATCAGCGTGATCCAGGCGAGCTTCCAGCGCCGCGATGGCACTGCCCAGTAGCCGATGAGGGCCGGGGGCAGGAACAGGAACAGGAAGCAGTACGTGTTGAAGGCGGCGGCGCACCCGAGGGATGCTAACACTGCCTGCACGGCCTGGATGGGGTCTGCCAACGGCGGCCAGCGGGGGTGGGTCGCAATAGCCGTTTTGTTAGACGCCGGCCGCCAGATTTGGCGCCGATGTCGTCCCGCGTGCGCCATCCGGGCGCCTGGCCGGACGCCTGGCCCGCCGGCTGGCCGGACGGCTGGCCGGACGCGGGGCCGGGCCGCCGGCCGGTGTCGTCGGGCGGCCCAGGGACCTTCATCCCCAAGGCCACGATGCTAACTGGCCAGGTGCCGAGGTCCGCCAACGGGTGTATCCACCTTGATGCCACGATCACCGCTCCCCCTGTTGGGCCTCGCCCTCGCCCTTGCCCTGGCCGGCTGCTTCGGCGGCACGCCGGAAACCCAACCAGGGGAGCCGGCACCGCCCGCGGCCCCATCCGCTCCCGCCGGCCCGCTGACGCAGGAAAAGGCCACCCTGCTGGCTGACTCCGCCATGGCCGAACTGGCTGCGGCGCTGGAAGGCACCGACGGATCGGAGCTGCGCCGCATCACGGGCCAGTTCCACGTGTCGCCAGCCGCCGACGCCCAAGACCCCACCCAGCAACTGTTCGGCGGCCCCGTGGACGTGCAGTTCAGCACGGAGTGGGGCCAGTCGGATGTGGCCCGGGTGATCCTGGAGATGCGTTTCGGCGGGCTCAGTTTCACCCTGGAGACCTGGTGCACGCCTGGTGAAGACCTGCTGGTGTGGGGCGGCCAGACGTACGCCAGTCGCCCCAGCGGTCAGCGCGGCTCGTGCATGCCTGGAGCCTTCCTCGACCCCGAAACCCAAGGCAACCCCCTTGACGGCCTGGATCCCGAGCACCTGGATCGAATGGACGTGACGATCAACAAGAACGGGACCATCACTGCCACGTACAGGGACGACAACGGAACCTTCACGCTCCTGTTGGACCAGTCGGGGCGGCCCCTAGCAATGGACTTCAGCGGCCCCGAGGCCACGGGCGAGATGAGCTTCGATTACGGTGCCCGGGCGGCTCTCTCGCCGCCGTCGCCGACGGCGCGGCTGGCGGCCCCCAACCATGCCTTTGCCTTCGACGGGGCCAATTACACGGTTTTCGGC
>JBFIJP010000338.1:0-4571 GCA_041600695.1 Thermoplasmatota archaeon
CACATCGAACTGAACCAGGTGAATGTGGATGTTGGCCTTGCTTTGGCCTCCCTCTTCCTCGTGCAATTGGCTTGTCAGGAGAACATCCACGCAGTCACCCTGGTTGGCACGAATCACCAATTGGTTGGGGTCCTTGGCGCCTGACAGGATGGCCTGCTTGTGGTGGGCCAGGGAGAAGATTTGGCCCAATGGATCCACATCGCCGTGGTCGTTGTACGTCACCGGGGCTTCCATGGCGACGATGTTGTAGTTGATGCGACGGGCTTCCTGGGGGCAGAGTCCGTCGGGATTCTGGTCGGTCTGGTCGGCTCCCAGATAAGGCGCGGGGCCATGGCCGTTGGCAAACGGTGGCCGCTTGCCAAAGTGCGGCTGCAACATGGGGTACGCCGGCCGGCCGTTGTCGGGATTGAACAGAATCTCCGGGCGCTCTCCAGGCGTCGCACTCGCATAGTTGGGCCACGCGCGGGCGTCGTCGGGCTCGCCGAGCACCAGGGGGCCCTGCGGTGTCGTCTCAGTCGTCCAGTCCCAGACGCTTGCATCGTCCGGTCCCGGCTCCCCAGGAGGCGGCAACTTGTTGGCCAGCCATTCAACGATGTTTTCCTGTGTCAGGAGGGTTCCGTCGGGCATCCGCTTTCCGAGCAGGGCCGTCGAGTCGACAGCGCCGGGAATGCTGCCTGATCGATCCGGTAGTTCCGCAAGCCCATCTTGCTGGGTGTCAAAGACCCGCCAGATGCTCCACATGCCGGCAATGTAGTGCTCGGCCACGTGGCAGTGAAAGAGGAAGTCGCCAACGCTCTGCTGCACGCCGCCAGCGCCGCCTTCGCTGACCAGGTTGTAGCTCTCCCCCGGTCCGATCAACTGGACATCCTGGCGTTCGCTCTGGGCCCGCAGGATCGGGTTGTCCTTCAGCAGCCCGGCGTCGAATTGGGTGTCGTCCCCCACCGGGGTCGCCCGCCAGCGGATGCCGCCACCGTGCAAGTGGTGGACGTGGTGCTGGCCGGGGCCGGCGTTGATGGTCCGCATGACGGACGGGTCGCCGATGTAGGCGCGGGGAATGAACGTCGCCGGGTCGCCGTAGGTGTAAGACCCGAGGTACTGGGATTTGTCGTGCCCTCGGTCGAGTTCGCCGGCGCCGTCGGGGCCCAGCGAATCGTGCAGCTTCCAGCGGTTCATCACCGGCTCGGAGCGGAGGTTCATGCCCTTCGTTCCAGGGCCGTATTCGCCATAGGGGCTGAGAATCGGCAACGGCTGCAGGGTGTGGTCGACGAGTTCGATCTCGTCGTGGTAGATCAAAACGTATTCGCGGAAGTCGCTGCCGTCGGGATCCACAATCATGGCCTCCTGGCCGCTGGGAAGCGGACCGCCCTCGGGGGCTTGCCAGGTCGATCCCTTGGGCTCGGCCACCAGGGCGCCAAACAATCCGTGCTTGGTCTGGAAGCGTGCGTCCGCCAGGCTTTGGATGAAGTGGGCGCCCTCCATGGCAGGGTCGTCGGGAATGTAACTGACGAACTGGCGCAATTCGCCGGGGTAGGCGACATCCGGCACACCGGGGCCAATGGCCATACCTGCGCCGGGGGGCGTAACTGCCCGGTGGACGAACAGGCTCGCTGGCTCGGGAAGCTTGTTGAGCAGGTTGAAGACGACGCAGTCGCCGACGTGAGCCCGGACCACGAGTGGCTGAACCAATTCGGACACGCCGAAGGGGCCCAGGTTGGGAACGCCGGACAGGCCGGTGGGGAACTGGTAACCCGCCTCTGTCGGAGCGCGCGCCGGGTTGGCCACGGCGCGGGCCACCATGTCCAGGCCAGCCAATTCCAGCTTGCTGGCCACATCATGGCGGATCGCCATCTCGTTCTCGGCAAGAACGTAGAGGCGGCCGTGGGGGTCGAAGTCGCCCCAGTGGTTGTAGCTGATGGGGATCTGGATGGCGACCACGTCAAACGTCTTCACCGGCGCGCTGGCCGGGCAGGTGGCACCGGGGCCAACCAACGCTTCCGCATCCGCCCCATTGTCGGGCGATGGAACCGGTAACGCGGCACCCACCAGTGCAACACACAACAGGCTCGCCAGGGAAGTCAGGCTCAGGCCCCGGTTGCGCACGTCTCAGGCCTCCACAACGATGACGCCGCGCATCCGGGTGACCTGGCTGTTGGCTTCACCGTGAATCTTGCAGTGGTAGGCAATGATGGCCTGCTCGTCGTAGGTCATCACCGTGGACGACGGGCACTGCCTGAACGGCTGAGCGCCGGTCAGGTCGCCGAGGGCGGACCCGGTGCCCATTCCGTGGCTCTTGTCCAGCGCTCCGCGGGCTGCGTCGTACCGGAACGTGAGGGGGTAGGTGTCGCCGGCGCTCTTCATGAAAGAGCCTTGGTCGTTGAAGACATCGAAACAGCGGCCGGCACCAAAGCCAGGTGCGCACGATGCCGGGTCGGCCAGGGGATCCGCGCCCGCATCGCGGCACGAGCCACTGGAGCGGGGGTCGTGGTTCTGTGCCCACTCCAAATCGGCGTAGATGAAGGTCACGGAGCCGCCCGTCTTGACGTGCGTCACGGCCGGGTGGAAGCCGAAGTCCTTCACGAGAACGTAGGCCATGCTGCCATCGCTGGCTGCGTTCAGGGCGTCCACCGCGGCAATGAGGTCGTCGTTGTACGTGCAGCTGCTCGGTGTTGCCCCCACGATGGGAACAGCCAGCAGGTGTCCCTCTACCTCGGGGTCGCACGCGGCTTCACTCGTTGTGGCAGGCAGCAGCCCTGCCACCAGCAGGGCCAATCCAATCGTCGTAATCCGGTTCATGTTTGCTCTCCTTTATGCGACCACGGGACCGTTGGCCCAGAAGCGGGGGAAGGGAATCTCCTCGTTGGGAGCGATGTAGCTGTCCGCGTTCAAGTCGACTGCAACCATGGGGCAGTTGATGTGCGTGAACGTGTTTGGCTTGGTGACCTCAACCTGGTGCCCCTTGCTGTTGACCATGCTCGTGCATTCGGCTACGCTGCGGCACTGGTAGTAGGACGGGTCGTTCAGATTCACGCTGAGCATGCACTTCTGGTCGTCGGCGTCAACGATGCAGTTGGCCGACCAGATGGGCGAGTAGCTTGTGAAGCTGTCATGCAGCGGCGTGCCGACGGCGGAGTTCAGGATGGAGAACCCGGGCCGGAATAGGCTGCCGTAGCTGATGATGAAGACATCGGCGGCCTGGTTGGGGAAGCGAGTGCCCAGCCAGGTCGGGTACCAGCTGGCCTCGTAAGTGATGAATTTCACCGGGGCGCCGTTCTGGTACGCGGTCAGGCGGGGCATGAACGGGGGGCCGTTGTAGAGTTGCTCGTCGGTCCACTCGTCCAGCGGGGCCGGGATGATGGGCGCGTTGACGTACATCTCGGTCTCAACCATCTGTACTGCCAGGGCCAGCACTTCCTCGTCGCTGCGCGGCTGGTATGCGCAGCCGCTCATCAACACCACATTGACGATCTCACGCGACGGGGAGTCGGTAGCTCCCAGGGGGTGGCCCGGGATTGGCGGCAGATCCTCAATGACTGGGCGGATGGTGGCGCAGGCGGGGAATTGGTAGATGTGAGACAGCCGGGCGTCGGTCGGGAACGACTCCGGCGACAGGACGTGGTATTGCGTCACAACGCCCTCAACGAAGGCGAACTGCCGGAAGATCGGCGCGTCGTAGCCATTTCCTGGAGCATACGAAGCGACGCCATTGTAGTACGTCGGGCTGGCAGACAGGGGGCCGGCCACCAGGAGCAGAACTCCCAGGACCGCGGCCAGAATCGGTGCGCGCATGCTAGATACCTCCGGACGTCGCCACGACGCCATCTTGGGTTGAAGGAACGAGGGTGAAGGCATACTCGGAAACATGGCTCAGACCGGCCCGGTCGTAGACGGTGGCCCGCACCAAATGGTCGCCCAGCGACAGGCCGCGCAAGTCAAGTTCCCAATTGAACGGCGCCGACACATCCGTGCGGCCGTGCGCTCCGTCGATCTCGAAAACGACGCGATCGATGCCCGAGGTCAGATCTTCGCAGCCATGGATGAACAGGGTGTAGGCATCGCTGCCCACCGTGGCGGCCAACGCGCCCGTGGCAGACGGTGCCTGTAGGCCTCCGATGGCGTACTGGTCGTCGAGGTACTGCACGGCTCCGGTGCCATATTCGTCGACCAGACCCGCCTCGGCATTGGGTGTCTGGACGGGTGCGATGATGACGCTTGATCCATCCATCGAGTCGCTTACCGGGCGGCCCTGGCTGTAAATCTTGCCCGACAGGGGTTCGACGAAAAAGCCGATGGGGCTGACAGAATCGACCTTGACTTCCAGGGGGTACCAGGCGCTGTTGCCCGCGGCGTCCGCGGCCAGCAGCGTCACGCGGTGAACGCCCTCGCCACTAACCGTGAAGGGGCCGGTGTAGGGCTTCGCTGCGCCGTCGTCAACGCGGTAGGCCAGGCTGGAGACGCCGCTGGCGGTTCCGAAGGCCCTGTCGACGGCATCGAGTGAAACAGTGACGCCCGCGCTGGTCCACCAGCCGTTGTCGCCGGCATCACCGGACAGCGTCGCCTCAACGAGGGGGGCC